>CALKWO010000084.1 GCA_938003875.1 uncultured bacterium | reverse complement strand
TAAGATTAAGATTAAGATTAAGACAAAACTATAATTTCCTATACAGTAAATTAAAGGGAAATCACAAAAATTTCGATAACGATTAAGATTAAGATAATGATAACGAATCGGACTACGATTCTTAATCTTAATCGTTATCTTAATCGTTATCTTTATCGTCTAAATGGGGAACTTATTTAATTCCGATTCCTAAACTAATGAATGGACATGAAAAAATACAATTTATTTTGCTAGAAAATATAATATATTTATATTATCAATATACTATATTGTATTATACTATATATAAAGTGTAAGTATATTGCATTTTATCTTTTTTATTCCTTCGCTTCCTGTGTGCTAAACTTTGCTTAAAAATTATCTTTCTTGACTTTTCTAGTGATCAAAAGATATAATATTCATAATTGGAATTATGAATATTATAAATTAAGGAAAATATATGTTTGAAATCATTGAAAATAAAAGAAAACAAGATATTTTGGCTTTGGAAACTTTGAATAAAAACATTTTCGAAGTGATTAATGAATATATAAACGAAAAATACAGCAATCTCAATACTATAACAAGCTATACTCTATATTTGACAAGGTATATAGAGTATGCAGAAATCAAAATTTTAGGGGATTTGCAAATCCCTTATCCAGAGATCCGACTTTTGACTTCGAATTTTATTAACAGTTTTCCAAGCGATAGCACAAAACGTGTTGTTATCATGGCAATCAAAGGATTTTACAGGTATCTTATGGATGTCTATGGCTATCCCAAAAGCCCTGTCCCGCAAATCAAGCTTAAACCAAGACAGAACAAGAGCTTTACGCGAAGTGCCGATATTTCAGAAATGAAAAAATTTCTGAAAAAGTTGGAAAATCGAACTACTTTATCTCATACAGATCATTTGACTTATGCAATGGCTTTCACTATGGCAACAACATCGCTGCGTATTTCAGAATGTCTCCAGATCACGAAAGACATGGTAAAAGAGGCATGCATTCGGATTGTACAAAAGCAAGGAAGGCTCAGAGAACTGGACATGCCTGTAGAAACACAGCATGTCCTGAAAAACTTTATCGCACATCATCCCTTCCCTGGGGAATGGGTTTTCTGTAACCAAAAAGGCGAAAAGATCAGGAGGCAAAATGCCTATAAATATATAAAAGATGCTAGCAATAATAAATTGGGATGCCATAGTTTACGAAAATCTACTATAGAAATCCTCATCGAAAAAGGCTACCATCCCCATGAAGTAGCCAAAGTAAGCGGACACCAGGGAATAGAGATGGTTTTTTATTATGACAATAAAAATAGCAAAACCAATATTCACAAAGAACTGGGCAAAGCCTTTATTGAATAGCAATATATTATATTTATATTGTATTATATATTAAGTACATAATCAATATACGTATATTATATATAAAGATTAAAAATCAAAATTAAAATAGAATTGGCTCAAAGTTTACCGTGACACTAAAGCATCTTTATCATTCCATATTTTCAGACATAGTTTTTCTATATTCTGGTATATAGAAGTCGCACCAGAGACAGAAAGTACTGTATCCATGCTGGTTGCCTGGGGAGAAAAGGCCTTTCTATAGAGCAAAAAGCTGCGAAGGGTATATTCCAAATTTTCCATTTCCTGTACAAGAAGAAGCAAAGAGGCAGCATGATTACCAAAATTGTCCTGGGTTATCAGAAGGGTTCCAGAAATTTTCTGGCGGGCTTTTTTTTCAAAGCCTTGTTCCCATAGATCCAGGGATTTCCCTAGAGCATCTATGTTGGAGGAAGTAAGAAAATTTTGGGTGTCCTGGAATAGTTTTTTTAAGAAGAACGAAAGGGTGTCTTTTGCTAGAATAAGATTCTCATTGACTTTATATTGTTTTGGATAGAGAAAACGATGAGATTCCCTTTTTCCTTCTGCAATAGAAAAAATATCGACATATTCTATACCATGGGGCAACAGTACGCTGATTTCATAAGAATTCTTTGGGACATCTATTTTTTGGTTGTACAGAGTAATGCCTTGTGATGTTTTGACGATCAATTCTAAGTCTTGTCCGTTGTAATGACCAGAAATTTTGATTCTGTCTTCAGAGAGATATTTTCCTTCTAGTGTAAGGGTTCTTGGTACAGGCTGTTCTGCTATAGGAAGAGCAATAGAAGGTTTAGAAGCAATGGGTGTGACAAAAGTTTCTGGAAGCTTTTCTTTGGGCAAAGTACCAGGGAACAAGGAAAGATATAAAATAACGATGGCAAAAGAAATCATGAGTATAGCTGCAATACCCAAAGTCCAGCGTACATAAGAAGCAATGCGATCTTTTCTATGAATAAGTGTGTTTGAATTTGTGCTGCTTTTTTTGGCAATCTTGGGGATTTCTATGGTTTCATAGATTTGTTGCAATTTTTTACTTCGAATGCTATAGTTTTGGGTATCTACGGTATTTTCCTCCTCGTCTTCCAGGATTTCTTGTAGAACAGGAGGCTTCTCTTTCTTTTGCTGGAGAATTTTCTGGGTTTCTTTTATGCTTCCATAGTCCCAAAAACGGAAGGAGGTAAATCCAATGACAAAGCTCCCACCGTTAGGCAAAATGCACTCCTGGATTCTCTCGCCTCCTACCATAGTTCCATTCCGACTGCCCATGTCCTTCAATATAGCCTGCCCATCTTTTAAAATAAGGCTTGCATGTTGCTTGGAGACTTTAGAATCATTGGCTATCTCTATATCGCCTATTCTTCCCAGCACGATGCTGCTATTATCCTCCAGAGGAAATACTTTTTTTATTTCCATACCACAAGAAGAAACCATTTCCAAGCCAAAGCGGCAGGTTTCTTTTTGTGATTCCTGAGAAAGCCTTAGAGAACTGGCCCAAACGCCTACATCGGAAATCTCAGAAAAAAAATCGAGAGCGTCTTGGGGCGATATACGATCCTGCGGGTTGAAGGAAAGCATAGATTCCAAAAGCTCGCTAAGCTGTGGTGTAATACGAGGAGAGCTTCTCAGCAGAGTATAGCGATCTAAAAAAATTTTTTTTTCTATAGCCTCTGCATACACCTTACGACTTATATACAATGCTTTTCCTGTCAAAAAACGGTAGAAAATAGCGGCTATAGAGAATATGTTCCCCTTCATCCAATCCTGTGCATTTTCCTTTTTCTGCCAGTACTCTGGGGCAAGATAGGGGACATACTCTTCTGAAAAATCCTTTTGGGGGAAGGAAAGATGAAAGCTTTGTATTTTGGTCCTACCCTGAGAATAGAGTATACCTTCTGGTAAGAAAACAGGATAGGAAGATTCCATGCCTTCCATTTCCTTCAAGGATTTCAAAAGACTTCTCAAGATTGTTAAAGAATCTTTATAGTTTAATATTCCCTTTCTGGCATAGTAGTTCTCCAGAGACTCGCCTGGAAAATTTTCCATGCAAATATGAAAAGGAACATCTACAATGTTTTCTATTTTCAATAGTCTCTTGCTGGAAATTCTTTGCCACGATTTTGCCATTTTTGCAAAAGTTGCTTTTTTCAAAATTTCGGAATCCGAGAGAATTTTTAGAAGACTATTATTTTTGGTAAGATAGATTTCGCAGGATTTGCCCTCATGTATTTTTTCTACAGAGCCATAAACATCCTCCAGGCATTGGCATGTATTTTCTGCTAGAATGTGCATTTCATCAAAGACAACGCCTTCCATGTATACAAAAGGAAGGATTTTTATTTGCCACTGGGCTAGAATACCTTCTTCTATCGCAGTATCCATAGAAAAAGGAACGGTCTTCAACTCTTTTTCTTTTAAAACAACATCACTTCCCTGGCTGATAAAACGATTCTCGCCATAAGAATACCATACAAGCGAATCATTTTGGAAATTAAAAGAGCAGTGCAGGGGAAGAAGCCCTTCGATCTTTATATCAGATTCCTCGGCACTGCCTATAGAAATATAGGCAGTAGGCACTTGATAGAAAAATACATTATACAGACTTTTGGAAAGGATTTCTTCTTTTTCCACAAAAGTTTTACGTATTATCGTAAGCCGACAATGAAAACGATTATACACGACCATCTTTGCTTCCTTCTTGTTTTCTTACGGAAATAAAAAAGTCCCTTCTTTTTCCCACCATTGGATCCAAGAATCTGGAGAGTTTCCTATTTTATATCCCGATATTTTTTCTAAAAAAGAGCAAAAAATATCTTTTCTAGTAAGATTTTTTGTCTTTTTCATATACCCAACAACACTCAGAAGAATTTTTCGTTTCATTTCTTTATTTTTGCTCAATTCCTGCCCTTGAGAAGATACGATGCTCCAGGCATGGGAAGCAAGAATAGAATCTTCTACTGAAAGAAAAGAAAGTAAAATCTCTAGGCTTTCTTTTTTATCCAGAAACCTTGCTAAAAGGGAAAGCATAGTTGTCAAAAGCACTCTTTGCTCTCCTAAAAGTTTTCTGGTCTCCTGCCTATCCATGTTCCACCTTTGCCATTGTTTGTCCTGAGATGTTTTAGGATTGTTTTCTAAAGCTTTGTATTTTTCCCAAAAGGATTGGAAGAGAGAGGATTCTTTTTGGTATATATTCAAAATTTTTTGAAATGCTATTTTATTGCTATATTCAGGATAAGCCAATACGCAAAGAACTCTTTCCCTTACTATAGAGGAAGGGTCATTCATTGCTTTCAAAATAGCATCACTATGATTTTGTTTTTTCTGGCTAGCCAGTGCCCACACTGCTGTAGCCCTTACTTCAGGGCTTGCATCTTTAGCCAATTCCAATAGAGCGGAAGATGCTTTTGGATTCTGCCATGCGACAAAAATGCTTGCAGCCTTTTGTCTTATACCAGGGTCTTTATCTTGAAAACAAGCCAGAATCTCCCCTGTAAGCTTTGCAAAAAAGGGAGAGCGTTCCGATAGTTTCACTCCTCCTATTATATGGCCAACAGGGATGTCCATGGTTTCTTTGCCCTGTATAATCCCTAAAATGAAAGGGATTGTGCCAGGAGAATTCAATACGGCAGCGGTTTGTAAAATCTGTCTTCTTATAGAGTATTCCTCTTTTCTATCTTTTACCAAAGGCAAAAGTGTTTCCACTGCTTCAGGTGTTCCTAAAGAGTCCAACAACCTACAAGCCATAATCCGAGAAGAAAGCAGAGATGTTTTTTTCTTAGCCACAGAAACCAGTTGCAATATTCCTTCCTGCCCCATATCCTTTAATTTTTTATAGTCTGGCAAATGAGTAAAATTTTTACTGTTTTTTGTCTCCAACACCATTTTTTCAAGCAATTTTTCCACAGGGAAATTCTGTGCCAAAACCGCATTTAATATAAATAAAAAGAAAAAAAGAATAGAATACCACATGAAATCTACCTTAAAAAACATGAAGACAGTCTTATATGTATATTCAGCGAGGTTTGTTGTTCCATGGAAAACTTTCTTCCAGGAATAAAAAGAAGAGGAGATAAGATTCTTGCTTTTCTTAGCAAAACTTTGTATTTCCTGCTTCCTGGGGTTAAAACCCCAGGTTTTATTACTGTGCCTCACCCGCGGCAGGAACTTTTTACACAAGCATCAAGCTTAGGTTTTATTTCTATTTTTAAATTTACTCAAGAGTTTTAGAATTAGCATAAGAAATAAAAATTCAATCCCTATGGCTCCACAGGTATGACCATTGCTATGGTGTTTTTCCGATTTTTTTTCTCCGTATATTTTAATTTCATCTGCTGTCATATCTACAACATACAATCTCTTGTTATTTTTATCAATGTCAATATCTGCGGCGTGTTCAAACCCAGAGATTATGGTTGTATAGGAATTATTTTTATGGCTTCGAAGATAGACATTTGCCCCCCAATCCGTTGTATACAGATCGCTGTTTCCTGGCTCACCTATCCATGCCAGTCCATCCATAAGATTTGCCCCAACAGAAAAAAAATTCCATAAAGTGCCTACAGTGCCTGTGTTTCTATCATAGCTTTGGACATGCCCTGCATGATTCCCGCCAGAGAAGTCTGCGACCCATATATCATTGCCTGCGCCTAAAATTACTCCATTTCCTCTTGCATTTGTAACAAGACTGGTCGTGTTGACAGTAGGATTAGGCCAGTTTTCCAGTTGGGAAAAACGATATAGGTTTCCTGTTGGCGTACTCAAACTAGAGCCTGCCCATAAGTTAGTGCCGTCTGTTGTCAAATCAAAATAGTTATTGCCACCAGCAGGCAGAGCAACTCCATTTCCGCCAGAAACCCAATCTCCTGTGACAACATTAATACGGACAATATTGCCACCAGTGATTCCTGTCAAATCTGAGTTGGCAACATAAAGGAAGTTACCAATCAATGCCATGCCCATAGGATCAATCAGGACATTGCTTCCACATTGGAAGATTTTTTCCTGGTTATGAGTTTGTAAATCATAGACTCCAATTAGTCCATCTTTTGCACCAGTATTTTGTGTATTATGTATAGAAATATATATCTTGAAATTTGTGCTATCTATCAAAACACATTCTGGATTAATTCCTTCATTTGTTACATCTATAGAGCCAATATAATCGTTCAATTGACCCCATGCTATACTGCAAACAAAAAGCAACAACATCACGATGTTTTTCACATTCGATCTCCTGAAAAATACATAGAATTTTACAAAAACGATTTGGACGGACATATTGTATTTTGAATTTTATCTATTGCAAAAAAAAAAAATGAAATCATCTATTTAATTTGGTAATTTAACATTACCAAATTATTCACAAGGCACAATTTTAAATATTCTATAGGGCATACTGATGTTGTTTCCTAAATGAATTTGAGAAGTTGTGAAATAGACTATTCCATCTTTAGAAATAGCAAAGCTATCTGGCCAGGCAATACGCTCATCTTCAATAGCAATTTTTAATATATTTTCAGGGGTAAAAAGACAGATAGCATTTCTTTCCAAAGAAGAAATATAAAGATTCCCGTTAGCATCGAATTCTAATCCGTCTGCAGCTCCTGTCTTAGCAACGAACTCCACTTTTTTTTCTAAGTTTGCTGCTGATATATTTTCATCCTGTAAAAAACAGGTTCTAATGCGGTACAAGGATCTTCCTGTTAACGCTTGATAATACAGATAATTTTTATCATGGCTCAGAGCAATTCCATCACAATGTATTTGCAATGCAGTACCATCTGGCATACGCCATTCTTTTCCACCTATCTTGAGTACAATATTTTCTGATTTCGTTGAAAAATGATTTTCTAAAACTCGTCTTGCCTTATTCGTTTTGAGATCTAAAACTACAATTGCGCCAAGACCAGAATCACTGAGATATGCAAACCCTTTCTGTATATCGAACCTTACATCGTTTAGATAGCTATGCAATGGAGCAATGTGCTCATCCAAAAAATACGTATGAACAATCTGATCTTTACTGATATCTACTTTGATGAGTTTAACAGCACCTTTTTTAACACCCTGAAATTGAGGATTGCCAGAATCCAGTATCCAAAGATATCCTTCTTCATCACTCACAACACTTTGAATACATACAAAATCGTTTAAGGAACCAGACTCCTCTGTCCAAAGATTTTTTTGCTCATTAGGATAGGGACGAATACTACCATCCCTTAGTATCTCAGCAACCGAAACAGGAACATCTTTAGACCAGCGGGGGTAGTTTACAAAAATACGACCTTGTGGAGATACTGCAATACCTGTCCATTGGCGATAAGAACTGTACACTTCCATCAAGCCAACCTGTTTCACTATATAGCTTTCAATAAAAATATTACGATTGATTATTCTAAGCTTCCATGACTGCTGGTAAGTATTATCATAATTTTCGCCAGTATACGTTGTTGCTTTCCATCGAACCAGAACAGTTAGCACAAAAAAATTTTGTTCTTTCTCCAGTATTTTTATGGAAACGATTTTATGTGTATTGCTCTTGATAGACTGAAGTATCCCGTCATACCACAATTTAAAATCTGGTTTATTGCGAATGCTAGTTCCAGGGAAGGATATATGAAATTCAGAGTCTGGCAAATATTGTAAAAATTCATGGCAAGGTACCTGGCGGTCAAATTGAGAAAACCATGTATATACAAAAGCAAATACATCATTTTCTTTGATCTCATTTTCCAGAGAATAAGCAGAGATTACAACAATAAACAAATATAGTATCAAGACATTCTTTTTCATAAAATTTGCCTTTCTTGTCATCATATACTGCGAACGGCCATAAACTAAAAAAATAGAATTAACCACAGAGATACAGAGGCACAGAGAGTTTTTAGATTTTGAACCACGGATAAACACAGATGAACACAAATAATTTTTTATAATAGCTTCTTTCTATTTTATCGTTTTTTTAGATATGCATAAATTGAAACAAGAACATTATTTAATCCGTGTTTATTTGTGTTCATCTGTGGTTCTCTTCTCGTTTTCCTCTGTGTTCTCTGTGTCTCTGTGGTAAAATTTTAAATTATGCCCGTTCGCAGAATAACATAATTTTTGTAAACTTGTATATTTAAATATTATAGGATAGCAAGCAGAATAATTTTCATTGCTAGACTATTTACCAATTGCTTTATCTTGTAGCTTTTTGATGACATCCTGAAAGCGTTTTGTATTGTGTAGGTTTCTCAGATCTCCATCTTTAAGCATCCATGCGAAATCATCGTAGCCTCTATCCACTGCTGCTTCTAGTGCATCCAAAGCTTGTTCGATCTCATTTAAACAGGCATAAGCACATGCCAGGTTATAGTAAACGAGGCCGTTTTTGGGATCCAGAGATATGGCTTTCTTGAGCATATCTATTCCTTTTTTTCCCTGGCGAATGCGCAAATAGATCATGCCTAGCTCAGAATAGTTTTCCGCAAGTTTATGTTGATATTCTTCTATAAATAGCTTTCTACTTCCTATAATGGCTTCATAAGTTTGGATATTGATCTGGTATTTTCTTATGCGTTCTTCCAAATAGCTCTTATCTCCCAAAAAATAAAGAGCCGTCATGGCAATCTCTCTGAGCTGGTCTTCTTTCTGATCCTGAGACTGGGCAATCATGTCTTGTAAAGCAACCAGCACTTTTGCCTTCTTTGATTTCATCCACGGTTCAAACTGGGAAAGTGCTTCACCAGCAAGATACCTTATCGTATAGGCATTCCATTCTTTTTCTTGCTGCTCGATATGAACGAACAGGTAGTCTTTTTGAGTAAAAATTTCCAAAAGCGGGTCTACAGCGTCTTCCTGTAAATAAAGCATATTTTTGAATTGACCTTCATAGAATCCAAATCCGCCTTGGGGAGAAACCAGATTCCCTAGCTCTTTTTCTACTTTTTTATATACTAGAGTTCTTAAGAGGGTTTCTATGCTTTTCTTTATTTCTTTATTTTTATGAGTCAAAAGCTTTACTCTCCCCCAAAGCTCTTTGTCTTGGTCACACAACGACAGAAATGCGACAGAAACACGGTTTCTTACGCCATAGTCCATATCAAAAAGGCACTTGATAAGATATTCTTTCGTTGCATCTGTAGGATTTTTGCTAAGAATGCTAACCATTTCTCGTCTGGCTCTATAACTAACAGAAGGATACTTTTGCATAATAATTTTTTGGGCTTCTTCGCCTATAAGACAAAGTTGACCTGCTGCCCACATCCTTTTCGAGGAACACTCGTGATCCAATAAGGAAATCAATTCTGGAATATATTGAGAGACAGGCTTGAGAAGAGATGCTTCGTTAGAATATAAGGAAAAAGGAAGGAACAAAATTAAAGACAATAGGAAAACGGTTTGTATCAGGTTTCCCATAGTTTTTCCTAACCTGCAAAATATGAAAGAGTTTTTGCCACAAAGAACACAGCCTCTTTGGGACATCGTGTCCTCTGTGGAATTTTTTTTATGCACGACTCAGCATAGATCTAGCTGGTTTGCCACTCTGCTTCTTTTTTTTCTATAATAGTAATTATTTCCTCTGGCGTCTTTGCTTCATAGATTTTTTGCTTAATAGTATCATCTTTGAAAATTCGAGCCAAACGAGAAAGCAATTGTAAATGCAAGGGTAGCAAAGGAATAGACATCATCACAAAAATTCTTACAGGCTTTTCATCTGCTGCACCAAACTCGATTCCTTTTTTAGAAATTCCAATCACAATCAGCCAATTTTTGACAATAGTCCAACTGGTTGTGCGAGGATGAGGAAATGCAATCTGGTTTTCTACTGCCGTAGAACAAAGTTCTTCTCTGGCTTTGATACATTTTAAAAGCTCTTCAGGATTTTTTACCAGGCCAGTAGAGTGGGCAACATCTACCAATTCCTTCAAAACATCTTCTTTTGTTTCGGATTGCAATTCCATTTTAATATGGACAGGCTTCAAAAGACTATGGATAGGAATGGCTTTATTTAAGATTCCCTTTTCCATATCGGACAAAAGATCATCAGAGTATTTATCCATTTGCAGGTCTAACCATTCCAGTATTTTTTCTTTGCTAAAGCGAAACTGGCTGGCTATCTTAGCAGCAGGTAGCTGACCTTCTTTTGCCAGCTTGATGACTGTTCTTTCATTGAGCCGTAGAATTTGCGCTAATTCTTCTGTAGTCAAAATTTCTTCATAGTCTTCAAACATTTTTCTTTATCTCCATGATTTTTTTTGAAAATCAAATTACCAGGTGCATTGCCACTGGCTATTATATTTCGCACCTTTAGGGCTAAGATTGGAATATAGCGTAAAGTGCATTTAACAAAAAACTATAATTTTCTATCCTTCAAGTTTAAACTTACAATGCAACACTATATTTCAACGTAGAATATTACACTATAAATTCTTTTTAGTAAAATAAAAATTCAAAAATTTCTGATTTTTTATTTTTTTTTCTTGGGAGAAATCACTATAAGTGATATACTTATGAATGGAAGTCATAACCAACGTGAAGTAAGCGTACTGATTTGTGAAGATTAAAAAGGGCAAGGTAGAATATGCTTACACCAGAAATTCTTATTATCGCATCAGAAGAAAATGAGCATGCTCAAAAAATTCAAGCATATATCCAGGATAAGCATACACAGAATGTCTTGATTTTAGATATTGCTGAATTTCCTAAAAATTACACATGCGAATTTTATGTATCGAACAGTGGAAACAAGTTGGTATTGCTTGCTTCTGAAGAAAAAAAGTGCATTTCTTTTGAGAAGCTGCGTAGCGTATGGTGGTGGGCACCAGGAATACCAAAAATTTCTGATAAATTGCAAAGCAAGGATTTTGTTGCCTTTGCCTATACAGAATGTTGCCAATTTTTAAATGCCATAAGCTATACTAGCCAAGATTGTCTTTGGGTCAACCAGCCAGAAAGACAGGAAATCGCACTGAATTCCATATACCAGTTGCAGGCAGCTAAAATAGCCGGATTCAAAATACCAGAAACATTGATTACATCTCATCCTGATTCCTTGAAATCCTTTTGGGAAAAATATAATACAAAAGTCAACTACCGTCCTCTGATTCCTTTGGGAGCGAGTTTAGCCAGGCTATTAAAAGAGCATTTGGAGGAAACAGAAAATCTTGTATTAGCACCTTGTCTATTTCAGGAAGCCTTCGTTTTCAAAAAATTTTTCTGTGTCTTGATGATAGGGAATTTCCCTGTTCCCGTGGAAGTCTTCTATAAAGACGACTATGAAACACCTCTATTCAAAACATTTGAATGCCCGGCAGAAATATTGAAAAAAATTCAGAACCTGATGAAAATAACAGGGCTTCTTTATGCCAGTATAGAATTAGGATTAGATCATCAGGACAATTGCATTTTTTTAGGCATTGATCCTATTCCTTCTTTTAAAGAAATACAAGAGCAAACAAAAATTTCTATAACAGAAATTCTTTCAGAGCTTTTATTTCGGGGAAAAATTGCAAGCCCCTACTCTTTCTGGCCTACCTTAACACCTCATGGATAAAATACTATACATCGTTTGGTTACAGATTTGTAATCTGTAACTCCAGGTTTATGATTCGCAATACTCCTGTAAAAAAGTAACTATAAGATTTTGAAGGAAAGCATTATGAACACAAACGCTCAGGACATTGCTAAAGGCATTTTAGAAGCAATGAAATCTGAAGTGGATGGCTATAATTTTTATATGATGGCATCCAAAAGCACACAAGATCCCCAGGGCAAAATTGTTTTTGAAAGATTGGCAAAAGAAGAAATGGAGCATGTTCAATTCTTAAAATTACAGTATAAAGCCGTTATAGAAACAGGCAACATTGCTTCTGACAAGCATCTCACAAAAACGGCTTTTACATCTATAAGTCCTATCTTTTCAGACAGTATCAAAGATCGCGTTAAAGATGCACATTATGAAATGACGGCATTGTCTGTTGGAATTCAGTTGGAACTTTCTGCCATCCAATTCTATAAGGAGCAGGCAAACAAAGTAAACGATCCTGGTATAAAATCTTTTTATCGTGAACTTGCTGATTGGGAAACGACACACTATCAGGTACTTTTAAAACAGCAGAATGATTTAAAAGAAGACTATTGGAGCCAGGGCGATTTTGCCCCTTTTTAAAACTCAAACAGGAGATAGATCATGGGTAGTGCAAAACTGAATCTTGAAGCAGAAAGTGCAGCAGAATTGATGCAAGACCTTATCACTGCACTAGAGGAAATGGGAGTGGTTGTTGTCAAAAGCAATGGGGAAATACCAAAAGAACTATATGATATTCTGAAAAATAAAGGAGAAATTGTATATATTCCTGGCGAAGGTATCCCTGACAGCTTACTACCAAGCTTGTATGAAACAAACGAAGAAGAGCTTATAGATTTTATTATCAAGAAAAAATCCGCTTTAGAAAAAATTCTTTCTTTTTTAGAGGAAGACGGTTATGAAATCCATCGCCCTCATAACGGGGACAAATGGGAGTAAAAACATTTTTTTATCAGGAGGGATTCCCTTTGGAAACCATGCTATGTCCACGATGCCAATGCGATTTAAAAAAAGAAGCATTCTCCAACATTCATCTTGCCACCTGCTCCCAATGTAGAGGGACATGGTATTATGGAGAAACGCTGGCCAAACTTCTTTCCTTGCAAAAAAATCGCGAGTTGATGAACTTTTCTAAAGATATTTTTCTGCAACAAGAAAGCGATTTGAATTGCCCTGAATGCAAATGCCACATGGAAGCCAAAACCTTTAAAAACGACAAGGGGCTTACCATAGACCAGTGCAAGCATTGCCAGGGTGTATGGCTGGATAAAAATGAATTTCCTAAAACAAAACAACTGATACGCGAACAAGTTGCAGCCAAGAGAAAAGATGCTGCTAACCAGGAAACTATAGGAAAAATTCACCCTTTCCGTCTCTATCCTGTCCCTAAAACAGAAAAGCCCATGCCTGTTGTTATCAAAAAGATACAACCAATAACACTGGATATGGAAGAAAGAGATGAAGTGGCAGAAGAAAGAGAGCTGGACGAAGGAACCTATGCTGCTGAAGTCACAGCAGGGCTCTGGGCCTTCACTGCTTTAACAGGCTTTCCTGTAGAAGCCTATAACCCACCTAGAAGGCGTTTTCCATACGTAGTTGTTTCTTTTATTGTCATCAATTTTTTGATTCAATGGATACTCTCTACTTTCAGTATGGCGCATCTTAGCGATTTTTTCCGTACCTATGGGGCTGTTCCTGAGAAAATTTTAGGGGGCATGAGCCTTTTTACTTTAGTAAGTTATGCTTTTATTCATGGTGGATGGTTGCATTTGATTGGAAATATGTATTTCCTCTGGATATTTGGAGACAATGTAGAGGATCGCCTTGGCCATTTTGGCTTTATCCTTTTTTATCTTGCCTGTGGTATTCTTTCTGCCCTGGTGCAAGTCATCGCTATGGTAAAAATGGGTATTCCTGCTACCCCTCTGGTAGGAGCCAGTGGAGCTGTCGCTGGAGTGATGGGTGCATATCTATATTTTTTCCCCAAAGCAGCCTTATACCAGACCATCATCATTCCTTATCCCTTTAAAATTCCTGTGTATTTTTATCTGGGTTTTTGGGTTATCGTACAATTTGTCGGCCAACTTTCAGGACAAAAGAATGTTGGATGGTGGGCCCATATTGCAGGATTTTTCTTAGGATTTTTGTTTGTTTATATTTATCGTCAGATTTCCAAAACATGGGAAGTAAAAAATTCTATTTCATAATGATCTTTTGATAAGGGTAAAACATGAATCTCAACAAAGCAATATGCCTTCTTTTATGCCTTTCGATAATTGCGATAAGCACAGGCTGTGGGAGTTACTGGTATCCTGAAAGAAAAGGCCAATCTGGCGGAAAGCTGGACAGCAAAGTGGTTCTTATGGACGCTCTTTTATGCCTTTGTTTTGTCATCCCTGGTGTTGTGGCTTTCTATATTGATATAGACAGTGGATACATCTATCTTCCTCCAGGATATAGCGAGGGTAAAGAAAAAGACAATGCTCGAATAGCGGAATTTTCTCAAAAAGCCAAAATCCAGTTTTTGAGCAAAGAGGGAAGCAAAACCATTTCCCTGAGAACCCTTTCTGGAAGCAATAAACTGGAAAAAAACTCAGAGCTACTCTATAGTGCCAAAAATTCCCAGGAATGGCGATTCTATTATGAAAACCAGATTGTAGAATGCCATAAGCTTCCTTTGAACCAAAGCAATACAAAGGAAGTTACCCTGGCATCGTATTTAAAGACATTTCAGACAAAAAATTAAAGCTTTTTTTACAGGCTGCTATTAGATCGAAAACGTAGCGGCTACAAAGTGAGGCTATTGCTGAAGTCAAGTAGTAGCCTCACTTTTTTTAGATTATGAATATTGATGTTAGTAAAGACAAAAAAATATCAAAAAAGGAATTTTATGAAATTGCTATTTTTATGTATCTTTTTATTTCCTTTCTTTTTATTTTCTCAAGAGTCTGATAAGGAAATCATCTTAAAGCAACAGCAAGAAATCGAAAGCATGAAAAAGCTTTTAGAATCTCTCCAAAAGAGAGTGATAGATCTGGAAAAGGATAAAGAAAAAGGTTCTCTTCCTGAAAAAAATCAGGAACAACAGGAGCCAATCCAGGATAAAGACAGCTTAAGACAAATGATAAAAGAAGAAGTTTCCAATATTCTGGAAACGAAAAAAGACCCCAAGAAAATTCCTGTGGAAAGTTTTTGGAAAGGGCGATTTTCTTTTGAAACAGAAGATAAAAAATTTACCATGACTGTAGGAGGTAGGGTGGCTGTAGATTTTATCTTTGGGCATGAAGATAGAACGATTCATGAAAA
This sequence comes from uncultured bacterium, assembly GCA_938003875.1. Lineage (GTDB taxonomy): Bacteria > Planctomycetota > Uabimicrobiia > Uabimicrobiales > JABWCH01 > JABWCH01. Next base: position 57,973 of record CALKWO010000084.1, on the reverse strand, counting down.
CCAGGGGCCGATTGAAGACTCTATGGAATTTCGTTCTGTAAGACCTACCTTAGAAGGCACGGTATGTAAGCATTTCTTTTACAAAATAGACTTATCATTTGCAGGTGGAACAGCAGCTTTTTTTGATGTTTATATGGGAATTTCAGGACTTCCTCTTTCTGGAAAATTGATACTAGGGCATTTCAAAGAGCCTTTCTGCCTGGAAACGCAAAGACCTGCCCCCTGGCTTACCTTTATGGAAAGAAACTCTGTGGAAATACTTTCTCCTAACCGAAATTTAGGCATTGCCTATTTCGGGAATCTGGCAGAAGAACGCATATCTTTTAGCTTTGGATTTTTCCGTGACACACCTAATAACAATCCCCCTAAAGTGGAAGGAGATAGCGGGTCCTATGCTTTTACAGCGAGAATAGCAGGATTGCCTTATTATGAAAATAAGGGGGAAACCCTTGTTCATTTGGGTATAGGCTATAGCTATCGCAATCCTATTAATGATGAAGCCCGATATAGAGCAAAGCCTGAAGCTCGCATGACTCCTTATTTCGTAGACACAGGTATACTAAGAAATGTAGAAGATAACCATCTTCTTGGTTTAGAAGGTGCATGTGTTATTGGCCCTCTGTCCATACAGAGCGAGTTGATTTGCTCTTTTATCAACTATGAAAGCTCTGCTGATAAAGACAATGATCGTTTCTGGGGCTATTATGTGTATGCTACATACTTTCTTACAGGAGAACACCGCAACTACGATAAAGAAAGAGGCCGTTTTCTTGATATAAAGCCTGAAAAAAGTTTTCTGGAAGGCGGATATGGTGCTTGGGAAATGGCAGTTTGCTATTCCAAGCTTGATCTGAATGATGAAATACGCGGTGGACGTATGGATAATATCATCGTGGGTTTGAACTGGTATCCCAATTCTCATCTTCGCATTATGTTTGACTATATTTATTCTATGCTGCATAACGAAAAAAATAACGAAAAAACAGATGCCCATATTTTCATGACACGCTTTCAAGTTCGGTTCTAAACTATGCAAAAAAATATAAATTTTAGCTATAACATAGAACGATCTATACCAGAATGCTTTGAAGAGCAGGTGCAAAAATATCCAAATCGTATTGCGGTAAAATCTGCTCTGGCGGAATTGAGTTATAGCCATCTCAACGAAAAGAGCAACCGCCTGGCCCATGGTATTCTATCCAAAATAGGAGAAAAAGAAGAGGCAGTTGCTCTTTTATTGGACAAAGATATAGCTTTTATAGAAGCCCTTTTGGGCTCCCTCAAGGCAGGAAAATTCTATATACCTGTTGATCCACAATACCCTGCTGATAGGATTTCCATGATGTTGCAAAATTCTCAGGCCAGTCTTGTCATAACAGATTATCATTATCGCTCTAAAGTACGAGAAATCATAGGAAATAAAGTTCCTCTGGTTTGTATAGAAGAAATTTCGGAAAGTCTGTCTTCAGAAAACCCTGGCCTGAAAATAGAACCCAATCGATTTGCCTGTGTTTACTATACCTCTGGCTCTACAGGAATTCCCAAAGGAGCGATCAACACGCACCTTACTGCTATATATGCTGCTATGGCGAAAAACAATATTTATTCCGGCAACTTTCATGAGCGTATTAGCCTCTTGACTTCTTCCAGCTTTGGTTCCTCTCGATCCCAGATTATGAATTCTCTTTTTAATGGGGCTACGCTCTTTCTTTATAATACTGCTGCTGAGAGCTTTCAAAGCCTTGCTGAACATCTGAAAAAAGAAGAGATTACCATGACGAGCATGATGTCTTCTTTTTTCAGAACCTTTTTGGATGTGCTGAAGCCAAAAGATTTTTTTCCTCATCTGCGTTTAATGGGAGTAGGCGGAGAGGCTCTGTACAAAAGCGATATAATGAGGTTTTGGAATCATGTCAGCCGTGATTGTATTTTGAGACATAACCTTTCTTCTTCAGAAACCAATACAATCATGTGCAACTACATTACAAGAACCACGGAATTGAGCGATGGACCTATACCACTCACTGTTAAGGCCAAGGACAAAGAAATTTCTCTTCTCGATACTACCCAGGATCCTCCTATAGAAAGCGATGAAGGCGAAATCGTTATCCGAAGCCGCTACCTTGCTCATGGATATTGGCGCAATGAAGAGCTTACCAAAAAGACTTTCCAGTTTTGTGAAGATGGGACGATTATCTATCGTACAGGAGATATGGGGAAACGCCTGCCCGATGGCTCTATACTTCATTCAGGCAGAAAAGACAATATGGTGAAAATCGCTGGATTTCGGGTTGAGCTTGCTGAAGTAGAAAATATCCTATATTCTCTTGACTGTATAAGCCAGGCGATTGTTATTGCAAGAAAAGAAGCCAACAATAACAATCGTCTTGTGGCCTACATTGTCCTCAAAGAAAAATATTCTCTAAATTCCACAGAAATAAGGAAAAAACTAGAAGAAAAGTTACCTTACTATATGATCCCTGCTGTCTTTGTATTTTTAAAGGCGATGCCTCTAAATGTTCATGGTAAAATTGACCGTTCTGTCTTACCAGAGCCTTCTCATACAAGGCATGAAATGCTGACCGGATATGAGCCTCCCAGAAATGAAATGGAAGAAAAACTAGCTATTATCTGGCAGGAAGTTTTAGAAATATATCCTATCGGAGTTCATGATAATTTTTTTGAATTAGGAGGAACTTCTCTTCTGGCCCAGCAGGTTCTGGCAAAGATAGAAAAATATTTTGGCAAAAATTTTTCTTTATCTCGTTTTTGGCAACTGCCTACTATCGAGCTTCTTGGCTATGCTATCGCCCAAGGGAAAAGCCAGGAAGACATTTCTTGCATTCTTCCTCTTCAGACAAAAGGGACACAACCTCCTATTTTCTTTATCACAACACTAAACCCCAATTTTTTTGTACACCTTATACGCTATCTTGGACAAGACCAGCCTTGCTATGGACTTCATCTGCAAGGAGAACGATTTACAAAAGATTTTTCTCTGGAGGACGTTGCCTCCACTTTTATCCAGGAAATTAAAGAAATACAACCTCAAGGCCCTTATTTCTTTTGTGGCACGTGTCTGGGTGGCATAATTACCTTTGAAATGGCACAGCAATTGTCTGCTCAGGGAGAAAAAATTCCTTTTCTTGCTTTGATGGAAATGTATTATCCTGAAAAGCCACAAGGCATCACCAAAATAAAACGAGGCATATTTAAAAAGCTTAAAATCTTACGATCATGGACTATCAATATACTAAGAAGCATCCGCAGGCATAGCAAGGCAGTATATGGCATGACATTTTCCGAGTTCAAAGAATATATCAAAAGATTTCTGGTAAGAAAAAAAGCCCGTTCTCTAAATCGTCCTAGAAAAGAACACTACGAAAAAATCAAACATTTCGTCGCCCTTGCGGCACAAAATTATATACCAAAAGAATACAAAGACAAAATTGTGTTTTTTGTAGGCAGGGATTCTCTCATAGATTATACACATGGCTCCAGAAATTTATGGTTCGATAGGATAGAAAAAAAACAGGTCTATACCATACCAGGAGACCATAAAGGCATTGAGCAGGAGCCTAATGTTCAAATTCTTGCAGAACATTTTAAACGTGAGTTGGCACTGGCTCGCGACAGGAAGGAAGAAAAAATATGAAAAAACTATCGCTGTTTTTGCTTATTGTCTTTTTCATGATTCTATGCTCTTGCAATACTTCAGAATCTGAAAAAACAATTCAGTCCAAAAAGCCTTCAGAAGCCAAAATCAAATTAAAGCTGCTATGTCAGCCTCGTCCCAGCTTCATCCCTATTCATATTGCCCTGGAAGAAGGATACTTTGATCAGGAAGGGTTGGAAATAGAATTCGTCCACGCCAACCAGGGGCCAAAAGCTCTCTTTTTGTTGGCGAAAGGAGAGCTTGATGTCTGGGCAGGAGGTAGCCGAGCAGGTTTTTTTAATATTTTTTCCCAAAAGGTAGACATTCGTATTGTCGCCAACAAAGGCATTGCCAGATCCCAGGATGGAACCATACAAAAAGCGATTGTATTCCGCAAAAACCTGATAGAGCCTGATAAACCTTTTCCTATAGAGAAGCTCAAAGGTCTTAAGGCATACATTGACATGGGAAGCTATGAAGAATACCATATTGATTGCTGTTTACAAAAGGCAGGTCTAACAATAAAAGATATAGAAAGTGATCGTATGCCAGATAATATGGCTTCAGAAGCCCTTATCAATGGCTCTATTGATTTTGTAAGCCTGGGAGAGCCTCTGCTTACTCTTCTCTCGAAAAGAGGCAATTTTGATTTGCGATTCACTACAGAAGAAATCATACCTGATTTTGAATTTGGGTATATAATGTATGGAGAACGTTTGCTTCGTAGAGAACCAGAATTGGGAAAAAAATTCATGGTTGCCTATCTCAAAGGTGTCAGACAATACATGCAAGGCAAAACGGATCGAAACGTGGAAATCATGATGAAGCATACAAAACATGATAAGGAAACATGCCTTAAAATGGGATGGCCTCTTATTAAGATAGATGGAACAGTAAATCTGGAATCTTTAAAAAAATTTCAGAATTGGTGTTTATCTCGTGGTTACATCAAAGAAAGAATTGAAGAAAGCCAGTTGTATGACTCTCGGTTTGTGGAGTATGCAAAACAAATTTTTGAAAAATTGGATAAAAAATAGCGAATATGTGTATTGATATATTCAATAACATTTTGGCTGAAACAAAAATAACGAATATGCTTATAACATGCAATAAAATTTCTAAATCTTACAAAGCTAAGGACAAAGAATTGCTTTGTTTGCAAGATATTTCTTTTCAGCTTCAATCTCAGGAATTTTTAAGCATTGTAGGGCCGAATGGCTGCGGAAAAACAACGATTTTAAAAATTATAGATGGAATCCTGTGCCCTACTTCAGGGGAGATAATGTACAATATGCCAGAGAAAAAAACTCTTACATCCATGGTATTCCAAAATCACGGTTTATTTCCCTGGCTTACCGTTTTGGAGAATGTTGCCTTTGGCCTGGAGATGCAAGGAGTCAACAAGAAGGAAAGATCGGAAAGAGCTATGTCTTTTCTCAAACAAATATCTTTAGATTCTTTTGCCAGGTATTTTCCCGATCAGCTTTCTCTAGGAATGCGTCAGCAGGTAGCTATTTTGCGAGCATTGGCGACAGACCCCTATGTTCTTTTGATGGATGAACCATTTGCTTCTGTAGACGCACAAATCAAACGTATTTTACAAGCCAGGCTACTTTATATATGGGAGAGATACCAGAAGTCTGTAATTTATGTGACACATGATATCGAAGAAGCTATTTTCCTTTCAGACAAAATTTTAGTCATGAGCAGCCGACCAGGAAAAATTCTTTGTGAAATTTCTATTCCCTTAGAACGCCCCAGGCAACTTTCTGGAGAACATCTCAAAACAATAGCAGAAATAAAATTTCATATATGGAAATTGATAGAAAAAGAAGTTACTAGAAGTTGCGAAATATAGGATGAAAATTTTGAAAAAAAAATATACACAAAAAGGAATATGTATATCTTGTCTGTTTGTTTTCCTTGTGCTAAGTAGTTGGGAATTCTTTTCTCGCCATGGAATTATCTCTTCCTTTTTTTTCCCATCTCCTTGTAAAATTTTACAGACAATATATTCCTTTTTCATGGATGGCACCTTGTCAATACATCTATTGGCGACTTTGCAGAGATTATTATTTGGTTTTCTGATAGGATGCAATGTAGGTTTTATCTTGGGTATATTAATGGGGTATTCTTCCTTTTTTCGCAATATGATAGACCCCTTCATTGCAGCCATACATCCCATCCCTAAGATAGCCCTTCTTCCTTTAATTATGGCTATTTTAGGGATTGGTGAGGCCAGTAAAATATTTTCTATTGCCCTGGCCTCTTTTTTCCCTATGGTTATCAATACCATGAGTGGAGTCATGCAAATCCCAAAAGACTATTATGAAATTGCACGCAGCTATGGCGCAGGCAATTATCATATTTTTCTCCGTGTGATCTTGCCCGCAAGCATGCCCTCAACATTGAGCGGAGTGCGTCTTGCCCTTAACATGAGTCTTGTCAATACAATTGCAATAGAAATCATTTCTGCTAAAAATGGTTTGGGAACGCTGATATGGTTCGCCTGGGAGACATTGCATCTGGCAGAATTGTATGCTACACTTGTTGTTATTTCTCTTTTAGGCAGCAGCTTCAATTTTTTAATGCAAAGGCTTTATAGTATTTTGGTTCCCTGGAGAGAAATGAATAAATCCGATAATTGATTTCGCCCTAGTGTTTTATAAAAAAGAATCAAACCATTCGAGCGTTCTCACCCACAAATCATTCCAGTCTTTTTCTGGCATAAAATGGTCGGCTCCTGGGTATTCTTTGTAAGAAAGCCGTCCAGGGGAGGCTTTGTAAAAAGGCTTGAGTCTTTCGTGGAATTCCCTTGCGAATTTGGGCGGAACGCTTCTGTCCGATCCTGCATTCATAGCCAGAAAAGCCACTGGAAAAAAACGCTCTGGAAAGTGGTGAGGGCTTTCTGTATTCTGGATTTTCCATGTAGGCGACCCCAGAATCGAAACACCTGCCTGTATACCACACTTGTTTAAAAGAGCAGAATATACAATGTAGCCTCCCATAGAAATTCCGCATATTCCTATTTTGCCTGCTTGAGCCAGGCCTCTTTCCAAGAGAGCATGTATTACATCAGGCGTTTCCTTGGCTGTTTCCTGTACGGCTTTTGTAAAGTCGTATTCCAGAGCAGGATTGTTCATCGAAAATTTTTTTTCAAAATCTTTGTACTTTCTTTGCCCATGCCCTATATTGTCCAGGGCAACCGTCAGAAAACCATGCTGTGCAAGGCTTACAATTTCTTTTTCCTGAGATTCTTTGCACGCTCCCAAACCATGATAAAAAAGAATCGTACCCTTTTGTCTGGCTTTTTCCAAATCTCCCTGATATAAAATCAGGGCAGGTGCAGTGCTTAAAAATGCATTTATTCTTTCCATTGTTTTCCTATACAAATGTTTTTACAATAAAATAATGTTTATATTTGTCAATAAATTACAGAATACCAAAAATTAAAAAAAATTAAAATAAAAAAGTTCGCAAGGAATTTAGAATAGTTCTTGATTTTTAAATAAAATTTTATATGCTGGAAAAAAGAAGCATCAAAAAGTATTTTTCCTTGAAAATTTTATTTTCTATAGAGTAGAGTAAAACTATGGCAATTTCAACAAAAATGACCAAATTGGTTGATAATCTTATTGCTTTGCGCTGTGTTACACAACAACAGATTGACGTAGCCCTGGCGGAGCAAAAGCAGACGCACGAATCTCTTGGAAAAATTCTCGTAAACAGAGGCTTTATTACGGAAGAGACTCTGACAAGCTTGCTCTGTCTGGATCTGGATATAGAACATATTCCCACTCTTGAGGGCATTGAAATTGCCCCTGAAGTTATAAAATTGTTTCCGCCTGAGTTTGTCGTCAAATATAAATGTATACCTCTTTACATACAGGAAGGCGAACTGACCGTTGGTTTGTCTAATCCTTATGATATCGTTGCTATGGATGCTATCAACGATCTGATTCGAAATACCGACGAAAGTCTTATCGTAAAATGCGTTTCCGTTTCAGAAGAAGAGGTACTCAAAGCAATAGACGGTTATTATTTTGACAAAACCAAAAAAGAAGCTTTGGATGAAAGCATCCAGGAAACAATCCAGAGATGCCTTAAAGAGCTGGAAGGAACTACGGATACGGATGCATCCAGCTTACCTGTTCAAACTCTGGTAGACCAGCTCCTTGCTTTGGGTGCTGCGTGGAAGGCGAGCGATATTCATATCAACCCACTGGGCAGCCATGTTCAGATGAGATACAGAGTAGATGGTATTCTATGTTCTGGGCCTTCGATTCCTACAGAATTGCAAAACAGTATCATTTCCCGTATTAAGCTCATGGCAAAGTTGAACATTTCCGAACGCAGATTGCCACAGGATGGAAAAATCAGCTTTAAGCAAGATAAAATAGACATTGATCTTCGTGTTTCTACCATGCCGATTACGCATGGGGAAAACATCGTCATTCGTATTCTCGAAAAGAATAAACTTTTCAGTTTACGCTCCATAGGCTTTAACCGAGAGATGCTCAAAAATATAGAAAACATCATTTCTAAAAATTTTGGGCTATTTCTTGTAACTGGGCCAACAGGTTCAGGAAAGTCCACCAGTCTTTACTCTTGTCTTAAGAGCCTGAACGCGATTGAAAAAAACATCGTCACTATCGAAGACCCTGTAGAATATCAGCTTCCCTTTATTCGTCAATCCCAGGTAAACCACTCTATCGGGTATACCTTTGCAACGGGTTTGAGAGCATTCTTACGCCATGACCCTAATGTTATTCTCGTGGGAGAAATTCGAGATAAAGAAACAGCAGAGATGGCTGTTCATGCAGCGCAGACAGGGCATCTTGTCCTTAGCACACTTCATACTAACACGGCTATTGGTGCTATTCCGCGTCTTCTCTATATGGACATTGATCTTTTTATGCTCACTTCCATTTTAAATGGCGTTCTTGCCCAGCGTCTGGCTCGTGCACTTTGCCCTTATTGCAAAGAGTCCTATATGTCCACTCCGCAAGAAAATGAATGGCTGGGGTATCCACCAGAGCAGCAACTCAAACTTTACAAACAGGTTGGCTGTAAAAAATGCAAAGGCAATGGGTATAGAGGAAGAAGGGCTATCTATGAGCTTTTCATGCCCGATGACGATGTTCGTAGTCTCATGCTCCAGAAAGTAGATGAAATCGAACTGAAAAAATTCTGTATTGCAAAAGGAATGACATTCTTCAAACAAGATGCAAGAGCAAAAGTATTGGATGGAACCACAACAATACTGGAAGCCATGAGAGTTTTACCAGAGCATTAATTTTAAGGCTGTCAATTCATTGTGAAATATCAATAAAAGGATCGTACGATGGCAAAAACAATGTATTCTTATAAAGCCAGAAACAACAAAGGCGATGAAATCAACAGCACTATGGAGGCGGAATCCATAGCCGATCTTTTGTCCAAAGTCAAAGCACAGAATCTCACATTGGTTAAATACGCTGTTGCTAAATCTACAGACGCGCCCAAAAAAGCAGAGATAACAGGCACAGTGAAGATGAAAGATGTTCTACCCTTCACCCATCATCTAAAGACGCTGTACTCTGCTGGTGTTCCCTTGATCTCTGGGCTGGAGGATTTAAAGGGTGAAACATCCAATCCTTATTTTGCCCAGGTACTGGACAATGTTTGCATGGCACTCAAGAATGGAAGCTCTCTTTCCGATGCCCTGGCTGCGTATCCTAAAGTATTCCCCAAAATTTATATAGCATTGATTCGCGTTGGCGAAGCCACAGGTAATCTCGATACAGCATTGGATAGCTTGATTCGTTTTATCGAAAGAAGGGAAGAGACAAAAGGCAGATTGGTCAGTGCTATGATCTATCCTGTAACGCTATCGTTTGCCGTTTTTTGTCTGATTTTGGTTTTGCTGCTTTATCTGTTGCCCAAGATCGTCCAGGTATATAGTGATGCAGGCGTTCTCCTTCCTTTCCCTACAAGGGTCATCCAGGGGGCCAGCAACTTCCTGATCAACAATGCTTTGATTCTTATTGTATTAGCCATTGCTGGCGTATTTATGATTATTATTTCTCGCAGAAATCCAGGAATGCGCCTGACAACGGATAAATGGTTGCTGAATCTACCACTTTTTGGTCCATTAATCATCAAAGACAATGCCTCTGCATTTTGCAGCACACTGGCTTCACTGCAAAAATCAGGTGTGGATGTCAGCGATTCCCTTGGCTATTGCGAAGAAGTGCTTTCCAACCATTATCTCAAGAAAAAAATACAGCAAGTCTCCAAAGCCATCCAGGAAGGAGAAAGGTTTTCCGTTGCCATGAAAGCCACAGAAGTTTTTCCTTCTCTTGTCGTTACCATGGTAAAAGTAGGAGATGAAGCAGGTAAGCTGGATGAAAGCTTGCAAAAGGTATGTATTTTCTATGACCAGGAAATTCCCAATTCTATCAAGCGATTCTTACAGATTACAGAAAACCTGATCATTTTTGGTGCTGGTGGAATCGTGCTTTTTATCATCATGGGAACATTGATGCCAATCTACGATCTTTTGAAAATCGTTGGGAAAAAATAAAAATTTCTTGTGGAGGAGAAAATATGCGACACCAAAAAGGTTTTACTTTAATTGAAATGGTTGTGGTGCTTTCTGTTATGGCTATAGTTGCGGGTACTTTGGTGCCTGCTGGGATGCAAATACTAGAGAACGAAAGAGAGAGAGTAACCATGGATAATATGGACGCAATTGCCGAGGGCGTGCGTTCTTATTATCGAGATGTTGGGCAATGGCCACCAACCACTGGAGTTACTGCTCCACAAAAAAATTTAAGATATTTATATGATAGAACTCTAGGGGGGGCAATTCCTGGCTGGAGAGGACCTTATATTTCATCGAATTTTCTTTCTACAGATGCAGCAGACAATACTATTCTTTATGATAAATGGAGAACTGCTTACAGAGCAGTACCCGATACATCATCCAACAACTATATCTTGGGAATACAGAGTGCTGGCAGAGATAAAACATTTCAAACTAATACTAACCAGATGACTGCTCAAGGTGATGATATTGTAAGACAGGTGTATGTAGGGGATCTTACCATTGTCGAGCAAGAAGATGTAGTAACAAACAGTATGAAAGAAATTGCTAATGCTGTACGTTCTTACTACCGAGATATAGGCCAGTGGCCTCCTACAACAGGAGTTACTCCGCCTGAAAGAAATTTATTATATTTATATCAAAATCCAGGCATTACAGGATGGAATGGCCCTTATATCATGTCTTCGCTTCTTCCTAAAACTACAGAAGACAACACAGTACTTTATGATAAATGGCGAACACGCTATAGAGTGACCCCTGATACTACTTACCCCAATACAGTACTGAGAATCCAAAGTGCTGGTTCGGATAAAGTGCATCAGACTTCTGTTATCCACACTACCGCTCAAGGAGATGATATTATAGTGAATGTTTATGTCTCTGATATCCAAAGAGAGGTAACTCTGACAGAAATTGAAGCCATCAATGAAGCTCTTGACTATTACCATTCTCAATCTAGCTATACGCCTAAAATAGTTCCAAACACAACATGGCCAAATGCATTAAGATATTTACAAAACCGCAGTTTATTGACTGGAACCAATGGAACTGGGCCCTATTTGACAGATTCATGGGGTCAACAATATCGTCTAATAAGTGCTGGTCAAAAGGTTCGCTCTAATAATACTCAATAACTCAATATAAAAAAATGAGTTACAGATTTTAAAAAATACATTTTAGAAAATTTTTGTTTTTCCTTTTACAATAAATAAAGTATAAAAACTTTCTAAAGTGAAGGAAAAAATTATGAGATATCAAAAAGGCTTTACCTTTATAGAAATGATTGTAGTTCTTGCTCTCATGGCTATGGTTGCAGGGACATTATTACCTACAGGAAGCAGACTTATAGACCTAGAAAGAGAACAAGAAACAATCAAAAATATGGATGCTATTGCCAAAGCGGTATATTATTACTATCGAGATGTAGGACAATGGCCTCCTATTGGTGGCACTACGCCGCAGCAAAGAAATTTACGCTATTTGTTTGATAGAACGCTAGGACCTTCAATTCCTGGTTGGCGAGGCCCTTATATTGCAACGAACTATATTTCTACAGATGCAGAAGACAACACTGTTCTCTACGATAAATGGAGAATGCCCTATAGAGCTATCCCAGACACTGACAATCCAGACATTATTTTGAAAATACAAAGTGCTGGCCCAGATAAAGCATACCATGCAAGTATGCAAGGCGACGATATTGTAAAACAAGCTTATGTAGGCGATCTTGCAATAAAAAAACGAAATGTTGACCTAACAGAATCTATGGATAAACTTGCCAGGGCAATTCGTGATTATAACCGAGATACAAATCAATGGCCTCCTGTAACAGGAGTTACACCTCCTGAAAGAAATCTATTGTATTTATACCAAAATCCAGGTGTTGCTGGCTGGAATGGCCCTTATATATCGTCTGAGCGTCTTCCCAAAACACCAGAGGAGAATACAGTGCTTTATGATATCTGGAGAAACCGTTATAGAGCGATTTTTATTTCCAATAACCAATTTAAAATCCAGAGTGCAGGGCCAGACAGAATACACCAGACACCCGCCACTCAAATGAATCCTCAAGGCGATGATCAGATAAAGATTGTTTATGTATCTGATATTAAAAGGGACGTAACTCTAGCAGAAATTGATGCCATCAATGCAGCCCTGAATTACTATCGGAACGCAGGTTATACACCAGCAATCCCAACATCTTGGCAGACTGCGCTTCGATATATGCAGAATCAATCTCCTCCTTTATTGCCTGGAACCAATGGCACGGGTGAATATTATACAGATGCATGGGGTACAGCATATATTTTTGATACTACCTCTTCTGTACCAAAGGTAAAATCCAATAATTTAGATTGAGCGAAAGTTATAAGATTCTACTTGACTAAAACAAATTTTAAGAATTTTTCTTGAACTTTAGGTAAAAAATGGGTATAAAAAAATTCTATCTTTCTGTTTGTCTTGTGTGCATGTTTTTTCTGTCGGGTTGCTGGGTCAAGGTCAATGAAGAAAATGAGCTGATCCAGGAATCGGAGTCCAAGCCTAAGGCCTTGACCCCGCAAAAAGATGCTTTTATGCAGTTTAAGGCAGCATGTGAACATCAAGATTGGAAAAAAGCCTATCAAATGCTGTCTAGTAGATGGCAGAAAGATCGCTCTCTGGAAAGATTTTCTCAGAATATGCAGCAGGTAGGGAGCGAGCATCTGAAAGACGCAAGAATAGACACGATTGTCCAGAGTGCTTATAATGGCAAACAAATTTGGGCAATCACTACAGTCAATTTTCAGAACAACAGAACCATGTTTGTGTTTGTGGAAGAAAATGGAACTTGGAAAATTGATGGAGTGAAAAATTTACAATGAATAAATCCTATCTCTTCGCAGTTCTTATGCCTGTACTTTTTTGCATAGGAGCTATGGCATATCTTTCTACATTTGAAGTTCCTCTTCTGGCGCAAGTCCAGTTCTCAGAAAAGAGAATAGAGGAAACCGAAGGGGAAGCGTTTGTGCCTCCCAGCGTATGGGAAAAAGTCACAAACAAAGAGAATCCCAGTGCAAAAGACTTGATATTGGCTCTGACCGAACTACAGAAAGAAGCGGACATGCAACTGGACGTAGAAAAAGTTTATAAACTCCAGGAACTGGAGATTATGAATGCCAAAATGGGCGAGCAAATTCAAAAAATCTCCCGATTAGAAAGGTATTTTTATTTTCCTCCTTCTACAGTACAGGGGGAAGCGATAAACCTGGACGATGTGGAAATCGTAGGGATTTTCTATGGCAACGCCAATATCAAAGTTGGTGGTGAAAATAAATTCGTCAGAGTAGGCGAATCCATAAAAGAGGGAAAAGTAAAAATTTTGGAAATTCGTTCGGATGCTATTGTGTTTTCCGTGGAAGGAAAAAAAGTAGAGAAAGCTATCAAAAAATAGTTCTCTATTGCCTTCTCAAGGTCGTTTTATCATACTATTGTTCCTTTATTTACAATTTAGGAGTGGAGAACTTTCATGGTACTCAAATGTAAAACTTTATTGCTTGTTTTAGCAATGATTCTTTTGGGAAATTTTGCTACTATCGTAGCCCAAGATGGTATTCCTGCTATTAGTTTAAAAGATGCCAGACTGGATGATGTTGTCCGCATGTTGGCAGAGCAAGCCAAAATCAACCTGGTTCTGACCAAAGAGATTGACAAAAAAGTCACATTGCAACTGAAAGACAGCATACCTCCTCTAAAGCTTCTGGAAATCGTCTGCAATGAGCATGGCTATCTTCTCGTCAAAAAGGAAAATATCTATACTTTGGAAGAAAGAGTAAAAGAAGCTGCTGTAAAGGCTGAGGCTGGCCTGGATGACAAGCTAGGAATAGGCGGTACATCCGCATCAGAAAAGAACTATTTTCAGCTTCTCAGAACACCTGTAGAGCAAGTCGAAGCCAAAATCAGAAGCATGCTTTCCTTCCAGGGAAAGATGGAAGTCAACCGTGATGGAAATGCTGTTTTGGTTTGGGATGCCCCTGAGAATGTTGCTAAAGTCAAAGAATATGTAGAGTTTTTAAACCTGGATCCCAGCAGTGCTATTGATGCAAGATTGCAAGAGAGAACCTTCAAGATCAATCGTCTCAATCCTGACAATGTAGAAGAAACCATCAAAAGCATGTTGACCCAGGACAAAGGAAAACTTTCTTTTGACAAAAAAACCATGACTCTGGTTGTAAGAGACAAAGAAGAAGTCCTAAACAAAGTAGCTCAATTCATCAACACAGCCGATCAGCCTGAACCCCAGGTCTATATCCGTTGCCATGTTATGGAAGTAACTTTGGATGCCAACACTGGTGCTGGTTTTGCTTTTGAAAGCGAAGGTTGGAAGTTAGACGATATGCTGGTCAATCCATCCTATTTCAATGCTCTTCCTGATAGTTATACAGATACTATGGGAATGGCTTTCAAGAGTCCTCACGATAATTTCACTGCTGGTTTCTCTGCAACAGCCAATCGCAACAATGCCAGACTCTTGTCCAGTCCTAATCTTTTGTGTGCCAACAAGCTGACATCCAAGATTGAAGTCACCCAGGACATTCCTTATACTACTTCAGAGCTGGATAAAGATACCAACACTGTGACTGTCACAATTTCCTTCAAGGAAGCTGGTATCAAACTGGAAGTCACACCCGATATCTATTCCGATGGCAATGTCAAACTGGCTCTCAAAGGCGAAGTTTCTGCCAAAATCGATAATTTCCGTTATACTGCCAATGGAATCGAAAATATCGTTCCCATTTTGAAGAAAAAAATCGTAGAATCCAATGTGGTTGCCAGAGATCGCCAGACCATCGTCATTGGTGGTATTCTGGAAGACACTGTCCGTAAAACCCGTTTCAAAGTACCCTTGCTAGGCGATATTCCTCTTCTGGGACTCCTTTTCAGCAATGAAATCCAGGAAATGATCAAAACCGAACTCCTGATCTTCATGAACATCAGCATCGTAAATGAAGAATACCTGAAAAATATGGGAAAACAAGAATGGAAAGCCCAGCAGGAAAAATTCGATAAATTCGATACAGAATTTGAATTCTATCCTCATCTGAAACAAAAACTCGAAATGGACAAACTCAATCCTGATTATGACAAAAAATAAGATGCTATATTGTTGTAATTAACTGTAAACTCTGGCATGAACAGTGCCAGAGTTTGTTTTTTGTACATTATCTTTAATTAAAGAAATTTATGATAGAACTGGAAAAATTGTTTCGTCTGGTATCGCAAAAAAAAGCATCGGATTTGCACATCATTGCCAATGCCCCTCCCTATTTGAGAGTGGATGGAGAGCTTTGGCCTGTGGGAAAGGAAATTCTCAGTTCCCAGGATACCCACAAGATGCTTTATAACATTATGACGGAAGAGCAGAAAAAAACCTTTGAGCAAGAAAAATCTTTGGATATTGGCTTTTGCTATTGGTGCGAGGAAGACAACTGGATACATCGTTTTCGTATCAATGTTTTCCAGCAACAAGGTACCGTCAGTGCTGCCTTCCGTAGTATTCCTAATGTACTTCCTGATTTTGAAGAGCTAAGGCTTCCCAAAATTTTGAAAACACTGGTTCAGTCTTCTTTAGGGCTTTTGATTATCACAGGCCCAACAGGGCATGGTAAAAGCACGACTCTGGCTTCTGCCGTAGATTTGATCAACAGAACCAAGGCTTCTCATATCATTACGATTGAAGACCCTGTCGAATACATCCATGTGCATAAAAAAAGCATTGTAGAGCAAAGAGAGGTTGGGCGTGATACTCCCACCTTCCATGCTGCTTTAAAATATGTCTTGAGACAAGACCCTGATGTGATTTTAGTTGGAGAAATGAGAGACAGGGAAACCATTTCTTGTGCCTTGACTGCTTCGGAAACAGGGCATCTTGTTATGGCAACCTTGCACACTAACGATGCTGTGCAAACCATAGATCGCCTTGTGGATGTCTTTCCTCCAGAGCAGCAACACCAGATACGCTTGCAACTGGCGTTGTGCTTGACAGGTGTTATCGCTCAAAGACTCCTTCCCAGATCAGATAAAGAAGGACGAGTGGTTGCCTGTGAAGTTTTGTTGAACAACACTGCTGTAGCGAATTTGATTCGTGATGCCAAAACTCATCAGATTTATAGCGTTCTGGAAACCAGAACCCAGGAAGGTATGTGTTCTCTGGATCTTGCTATAGAAAGCATTTATAGAGAAGGTATCATATCAAAAGAAACAGCCTTAACTCACATGAAAAAACCTGACAAAATTGCTAAAATTTAAGAGACTGTTATGGTAATAATGGATGATTATCGCTATATCCCTTTTCAAGGAAAAACAAATTCCAAAAGAAGATGGTTGCCTGTTTTTTTATTTGGCATGGAATGCACTTTTCGGAAAAAATGGACAACCTTCTTGCTGGTCGCTGCCTGGCTTACTGCCATTATAAAATCTATTCTCTTTCTTCTTCTTACCCAGGGACAGTTGGATGCTGATCTTTTGCAAATTCAAGGGGAACGATATTTCAGTAAAACCATTCTCAGCATGATCTATATACAACTACCCTGGCTAAGCTTGATCCTGGCAACAGTTACAGGCGGTCTGATCAGCGATGATTTGAAAAAAGGCGCATACCATATCTATTTCTCAAGGCCCATAACTCGCAAAGACTATTTTTTGGGAAAATTTTTGGTAACTTTTTTCTATTCTTTTTTAGTTGTATGGCTGCCTGTCTTTCTTTTCTGGACGCATTCTTTTATCTTTTCTGGCTTTACCCAATCTCCAAACTGGTATATTGTCAGCAAAGACATTCATTTCATGCGATTTATACAAACCCTGGCTTATCTATTTGTTGTAAGCCTTTCCATGGGTTTTTTACTTTTGATGTTTTCTTGCTTTACTAAGAATTCTCGCATGGTGACGCTGTCCTTTCTTGCTGTTTTTATTGTGGGCTTTGTATTAGAATATGTCGCTCAAAATATACAAAAGCTTTCTTCCTTGCATTTTTCTTCTTTTCTGGGCAATTTAGATAGAATAGGACATAGTATCTTTCTCTTTAAAAGCCTGTCTCCAGGATTGTTCTGGATATCAGGGGGAGTTGTCCTTTGTCTGACTCTTTTCTCTATTGCTTTTGTATATCGTAAATTAGGAAAAATCATTTTTGAAGGATTAGCATGATGACAGAGAAAGTGATTCTTGAGGCAAAAAATCTTTCTAAATGGTATGGAGATGTGAGAGGCATTCTTGGCGTAAATTTGGAAATTCCCAAAGGAATCACAGGGCTTGTAGGCAGCAACGCTGCTGGAAAAACCACACTCTTACATCTCATCGCAGGCCTTTTAAAGCCTAGCCAGGGAGAAGTCCTGGTTTTGGGTGAGAATTCCTTTTCTGGCACGCACTTTCGCCGCCATTTAGGTCTATGCCCTCAAAAAGAGGCTCTTTATCAGAATATAACGGTTTTAGAATTCGTCAGCATTCTTACGGAGCTTCATGGCTTTTCTTCGCGTGAAGCCAGACAAAAGGCAATACAAGCCATCGAAAAAGTAAGAATTTCCCATAAATTAAACCAAAAGATAGAAACTCTCTCTAAGGGTATGAGGCAATGCGTTAAGCTGGCGCAGGCCATTGCCCACGATCCAGAAATCTTGCTTTTGGATGAGGTGCTTACGGGATGTGATCCTCTCGTGAAGCATCATCTCAAAGAGCTGTTCAAGGAAATGGAACGCCAGGGAGCGACAATTTTTATCACGAGCCACAATCTCAAGGAAATGGAAGCCCTCACGGACCAGGTAGTGATTCTGGATCGAGGGAAAATGGTCGCTCATGGAAAGATAGCAGAACTTCAGAAGCAAGCCAAAAAGCAAGAAAACAGAGTTTCGATAGAAGGCGAGAATCTTCGTTCCCTTGCCTGCGATCTCCTTTCTTTTCAGGATGTGACAGGCATCGAAATCCAAGAAGATGACAGAACTATCCTTGTCAGTACAAAAGACTTTGAATCCTTTTCCCTGCGCCTTCCTCAGCTTCTGAGTGAAAAAGACTATAGAATCAAAAAGATAATGCCCGTAACGCAAAATTTAGAATCCCTTTTCCGATTTCTTGTAGGGGGTGTCCATTGAAAGGTTTTATCAGCATTCTCAAATGGAATTTTCTCCATCTTTTCCAGAATCGCTATACTCTGCTTTTTTTAATAATTAGCTTTCTCCCTGTACTCGTTTGTATTTTTATTGAGCTAAACCCTGATCTGGCAAAGAATACCCGCAAGGTATACGCTCATGAAGAAGAGTATAGCACCCTGCAAGCTCCTGAAGAATTCAATCCACAAGGAGTTCCTTTTAAAACCAAAGTCGTCCCCTTGAGCCAAAAAGAAATCTTTTCGCTCCTGAGCTACCGCTTTCTGCTCGGATTTATTCTCCTTTTTGGACTGAGCTGTCTGGGCAGCAAGGCAATAGGCGAAGAAGTAGAGATGGGAACGCTCCAGATGCTTTTTTTAAGGCCTTTGAGCCGAAAAAGCATCTATCTTTCCAAGGCTACGGCTTTGACGCTCACAGGCCTTTCCATTTCTCTTGTTCCCCTAATCCTGATGTTCTTCTTTCTCTTTGGAATGAAAGGCGAACTCACAATTTTCTTTCAGATGCTTTTTGTCTATTTTTTAGGAATTCTGAGCTATAGCTCCCTTTTTCTCTTGATTGGCATGTTCAAAGGAGGAATGTATTTTTCCCTCCTCTATGCTTTTTTCTGGGAGTTCATGATGGTTGCAGTAACAGAAAGAGCAAGAAAGTTTGCTGTTTCTCACTATCTGGAATCCATGATTTTCGATTTGCTTGGACAAAGATCAGGCTATATGAGTACCTTCTGGGATGCCTCTCTTGTTTTGCTTTGTGTTAGCTTTGTGATGCTTCTGGCAGGGCTTTTTTTCTTCGATAAACAAGAATTTTCCTTTTCTCATTAGTCTGACAGAGCTGTTCTAAAACAGGGATAATCTCTTTTTAATCTTTTGTAAGGAGTATTCCCATGGACGATCCAATAATTATATCAAAAAGTCATGAATCACAAAAAGCAAATCTGCAATTAGAAAAAGAACTTAGCGATCTTAAACTGGTAGAACAACTCCACAACGTGAATCGCAAATTGCATGCACTCAGTAACTGCAACCAGACTCTTTTGAGAGCGACGGATGAGCAGACATTGCTTAACGAAATTTGTCGTATTATATGCGATGATGCAGGCTATCGCCTGGCATGGGTAGGCTACGCCGAAAACGATGCTGATAAAACAATAAGGCCTGTAGCCTGGTCTGGGTTTGATAATGGATACATCGCAAATATAAAACTTACCTGGTCAGAAAATTCAGAATACGGGAAAGGGCCTGCGGGAAAAGCTATTCGAAGTGGACAAATACTCTATGTTCAGGATTTCACAACAGATCCACAAATGTCCCCATGGTGCCAAAGCGCATTGCAACGTGGATATCGCGCTGGTATCGCTCTGCCCCTTAAGGATGAAAATGGAAAAGTTTTCGGAGTTCTGCTGATCTATTCTTCAGAGTCCAATTCAATCACAATGGATGAAATTAAACTCATGGAAGAATTGGCAAGCGATCTGGCATTTGGGATCATTGCTTTACGTATCCGCTATGAAAGAAAACGAGTAGAAGATGATCTGAAGAAGTCCAATGACATGCTTCGAGCAATTATCGAAGCAGCCCCAACGGCCATCATGGGACTGGATTTAGAAGGATATGTACATACCGTATGGAATCCTGCGGCTGAAAAATTGCTTGGTTGGAATGCGCAAGAAGCAATTGGACATTTTCTTCCCTCTGTACCCCAAGATAAAAAGGAAGAATTCAAAAAATTTCGTGATTGGATACGAAGCGGCAAGACGATGGATGGTGTAGATGTTAAACGCCAAAAGCGTGATGGCACCCCCATCGAGTATAGTATCTATGCATCGCCCTTGCATGATCTGGATGGAAAAATCACAGGAAATGTCGCTGTACTAATGGATATCACGGAAAGAAAAAAAGCAGAGCAAGAACGTTTAGCTCATCTTCGATTCTTTGAAAGTATGGATCAAATCAACAAGGCTATTCAAGAGACAAATGATCTTGAGCAGATGCTAAAGGGCGTTTTGAATACAATGCTTTCTATATTTGATTGCAACAGAGTGCTGTTATTTTCTCCTTGCGATCCTGATGCGGCTTCATTCCGTGTGATGATGGAGAGTTTTCGAATAGAATCTGCTTTTCCTGTAGGGTTTGAAATTCAGATGGATACGAATATCTCCCAATATTTTCAGGCAATGAGAGATATAAACAATATTAAAATATTCGATTCTCAATCCAATTATCCGCTAAGTGAGGCATTGCAATATGTAAAACCCTACTTTTGGATTTCAACGGCTTTGTATCCTCAAGTAGATAAACCCTGGTTGCTTGAATTACACTATGATTCATCTTATCAGGTTTGGACACAAGAAGATAAGCGGCTATTTCAAGAAATCACCAGAAAACTCCATGATGCGTTAGCCAATTTTTTAATACTACGCGATCTTAAGGAAAGCGAAGAAAAATATCGAACATTAGTCCAAAAAATACAGGCAGGTGTTATCGTTCATAGCTCTAACACAGAGATATTGACATGCAATCCCGCAGCAGAAAGATTGCTTGGGCTAACAAAAGAGCAATTGATTGGAAAAACAGTGCTCAATATAGCCTGGAATTTTTTCTGCGAAGATGGAAGCAATATGCCTGCTGAGGAATATCCTGTAAACCAGGTACTTACACAACAACAATCCTTGAAAAATTTTATTATTGGTGTACGCCATATAGAAAAAGACAAGCATTTTTGGACTTTGGTGAACGCTGATCCTGTTTTTGATAAAGAAGGAAAAATAGCGCAAATCATTGTAACTTTTATTGATATTACTAAGCATAAGCAGGCAGAGAAGGCACTGGAAGAAAGTGAAGCCAAGATGCGTAGTATCCTGGAAAACATTGAAATCGGGATTAGTCTTATCAGCCCTAAAATGGAAATTCTAGAACTAAACAATCGAATGCATAAGTGGTTTCCCATAATTGAGCCAGATCAACATCCTATATGCTATCATGCATTCAACAATCCGCCACGAGAAAAAGTGTGCGAATATTGCCCTGTCATTAAAACACTAGAAGACAAACAGGTACATGAAGCTACAAGCCAAACACCTCAGGCAGGAACAATACGAAATTATCGTATTGTTTCTTCTCCTATCCTCAACTCATCTGGAGAGATTACGGCAGTAATCGAGATAGTCGAAGATATTACCAAGAAACTTTCTTTGGAAGCTCAGTTTCTTCAGGCTCAAAAAATGGAATCCATCGGTAGCCTGGCAGGCGGAATTGCCCACGACTTTAATAACATGCTAGGGGTAATCCTTGGGCATGTGGATATGGCTATGGAGCAGATGTATCCATTACAGCCATTCTACACTGACATGCAGGAAATCCGCAAGGCAGCCACGCGATCCGCTAATCTCACCCGACAATTGTTAGCCTTTGCACGCCAACAACCTATCATGCCTAAAGTTCTTGATTTAAATGAAACAATAGAGGGGATGCTTAAAATGCTAAGGCGTTTGATTGGAGAGAATATTCATCTCGACTGGCAACCAGGGCTAAAAACAGGGACGGTAAATATGGATCCATCTCAGATTGATCAGATACTGGCCAATTTATGTGTCAATGCCCGCGATGCTATTATAGGAGTAGGAAAAATTACAATTAAAACAGGGATTGCTACTTTCGATAATATCTATTGCACTCATCATCCAGGGTTTATTCCAGGGGAATTTGTATTTCTGGAAGTCATTGATAACGGATGCGGCATGAGCAAAGAAATTTTGGATAGGCTATTTGAGCCATTTTTTACTACCAAAGAAATTGGCAAAGGCACGGGTCTTGGGCTGGCTACTGTCTATGGAATCGTAAAACAAAACAATGGCTTCATTAAAGTATACAGTGAACCTGGATGCGGAGCGACTTTTAGTATCTACCTCCCACGCTATTCTGCTAAGGCGGATCCAACGCCAAAGATAAATTTCATGGTTACAAATAATCAAGGTAATGAAACTCTTCTGCTGGTGGAAGATGAACCAGCGATTTTGGATATGGTGAAGATAATGTTAGAGAGATTAGGATATCGTGTGCTGCCTGCCTCTACGCCAGGGGAGGCCATTCGTATTGCTAGTGAGCATCATGAAGAGATACAACTTCTTATAACTGATGTAGTTATGCCTGATATGAATGGATGGGATCTGTCAAAAAAAATAACCTCTTTTTGTCCTGAAATGAAAAAGATATTCATGTCTGGCTATAGCAGCAATACCATTGCTTCACGTTGTTTGTTGGATAAAGATATTAATTTTATTCAAAAACCATTTTTACTTCATGATCTGGCACAAAAGGTAAGAGAATCCCTGGACAAAAAAGTCGAAAAGAAATAGTCCTAACTTGCTGTATAGGAAATTATAGTTTTGTCGTTATCGTCATTCGTGTTAAGTTTTAAAATTTTGTCTTGCAACAGATTGTAGTCGCAGGGTTGCGCCGAAAAAGTCATGTCTGCTCAAAAGTCAAACGCTAGCGCAATCCCTGCGTCTTCTCTCAATATCCTCTAAAGAGAACCAAAGATAGACTCTATCTTTGGTTCTCTTTCTGTTTGTAGCTCTGCTGTGCTTTTGACAATAGCGGCTACGTCCAAAAAAATTAAATCTTTGTCTCTTGCCTTGGATTCATTTTAGCGTTGGGGTGTTGGGCAGGCTTTATATTTTTTAGATATAGAAGATGAGCCGTAACAAGGATGGCTATTGTCAATAAAAGAAATTGCACTATAAGTCTGGATACTATGAAAAAGCATGAGTAGCTTATGGTCAGCCATAACAAGAGGATAGTAAGTATTTTTTGTTTCAAGATCATGCCTTTACCTTCACGATAATTTTTGATATACTGACCACACCAGGAATTTGTCATTAGCCATTGGTAAAAAGCATGGGAGCTTTTAGCATAGCATACGGCAGCAAGAAGTAAGAAAGGAGTCGTTGGTAAAAGGGGAAGGAACATACCGATAAAACCCAGTCCAACGCAAACGCTCCCTATCAGAATCAATATAATCTTTTTGATTTTTTCTTTATTCATAAATCCATTTCCAATCATAGTAAAACAGAAAGACGAGTATTCTACTTTAAAATATTTCTGGTGTCAAGCAATCAACCAAAACGATATGGGCGATTTTACCACAATTTTTGGAGAGGCTGTATTATGAAGGAAATTGTACCAAGGCAGGCGATTCAAAAGGCTATATCTCTGGGGGATTTTTGGGTCAATCTTATCATGAAGTTGCTCAAGATAAAGGAATTGAATAAAATTTATGATACGATTTATCCATCTCAGGGGCTAGAACTTGTAGAAAAGATTTTGCAGCAAATGAATATTCGGATTTTCCTGAAAGAGCAAAGTAAACTTTGTGATATATTACAACAAGGTCCTTTTATCACTATCTCCAATCATCCTTTCGGTTTTTTGGATGGACTTACAAGCATCCTGCTGATCCGCAAAATCAGGCCAGATTACAAAGTTACTGCCAACTTTTTACTCCAACAACTAGAACCCCTAAAAGACTTTTTTATTTTTGTGAATCCCTTCGATGATAAAAAACACCAGGGCATGGGCGGAACCACTCAATGTCTGGAGCATCTTGCTAAGGGGGGATCTGTTGGACTTTTCCCTGCAGGAGAAGTGTCTACATACTATCGAGGGCAAAAAGGCGTTAGCGACCGTCCCTGGCCGCTCTCTCCCATACGTTTGATCCAAAAAGCCCAGGTTCCTGTACTTCCTTTGTATTTTCATGGACAGAACAGTCGCCTTTTCCACCTGGCTGGAAAAATTCACCCTTTGCTCAGGACAGTGAGGCTGCCAGCAGAATTTTTACGAAAAAGAAATAGCATGGTGAAGGTGACGACAGGACATTTGATACTTCCTGAAACAATACAGAAATATCAAGATTTAAAGGAGTTACAAGAGTTCTTAAGAGAAAGCGTGTATTCTCTTGAGAATTGTTGATGCAAGGAAGGAATTTTCTATTGCCAAGTGAATAGAAACAAAATAAAATAACCTTTGCGTAGATTTTGTAGAAGGCACAAAAGTGCAGCACAGACCAGGCGTAATGCCTGGGAAGAAAAGGGAAAATCATGTGTGGTATATGTGGAATTTATAACTATCGTAGCTTGCAAGATGTGGATAGAAAAACTTTGCAGGCCATGACAGATACCATAGCTCATCGAGGGCCCAATGCAGAGGGTTTTTACTCTGAAAAAAATCTGGGACTTGGCCATAGAAGACTTTCCATCATAGATAAAGCTGGCGGTGGCCAGCCTATGTTCAATGAAGACGGACGGATTGCAGTGGTGTTCAATGGTGAGATATACAACCACCACTCTATCAGAGAAGGCCTGATCGCTAAAGGGCATATCTTTAAAACCCATTGCGACACGGAAGCCATTTTGCATTTGTATGAAGAAATAGGCGAATCTTTTGTGGAACGACTGCGAGGGATGTTTGCTTTTGCTTTATGGGATTCCAGCCGAAAAAAGCTGATACTTGCCAGGGACCGTGTTGGGATTAAGCCCTTGCTTTATGCTGTTACAGAACAGGGTATTTTGTTTGCTTCTGAGATGAAAGCATTGCTGGTTGCAGGTATCCAGCGTGAAATCTGCCCCAAAGCGATTTCAGACTATCTGACCTATCGCTATGTCCCAGAACCAGCTACAATTTTCAAGAATGTCTACAAACTTTTGCCTGGCCATATATTGATTGCCAGTCCTGAGAATATAGTGACACGGGCTTATTGGGATTTGGATTTTTCCTATGAAAACAACTCTTTCCCCGAAGCAAGCCAGGAAATAAAACGACTTCTTGGCGAATGTGTGGAAAGCCATCTGGAAAGTGAAGTTCCCTTAGGTGCTTTTCTTTCTGGAGGAATTGATTCTTCTACGGTAGTTGCTTTGATGGCTAAAGCAACAAGGCAGCCAGTCAAAACCTTTAGCATTGGGTTTGAAAGCAAAGCCTATAATGAGACAGACTACGCCAGAATGGTAGCGAACCAATACCAGACAGAGCATCATGAAACCATCGTTAATGCTCCTGGGCCAGAGGAAATGGATGTTCTTTTAAAATATTTCGATGAACCTTTTGCCGACAGTTCTTCGCTTCCTACTTTTATTGTTTGCAGAGAAGCTGCTCGTGTTGTGACTGTTGTGCTATCAGGAGATGGCGGTGATGAAAATTTTGGAGGCTACAGGCGTTACTATCTGGACTTGTGGGAAAACAGGGTAAGACGCTATTTGCCGAATTGTATCAGACAGGGGATTATACACCCTCTGTCTCTCTTATATCCCAAGGCAGATTGGCTTCCTCGTTTTCTTAGAGCCAAAACAACCTTGCAAAATATTGCCAAAACCCCCGATGAGGCTTACTACAACAGTGTTTCTTCGATTACGGATAAAATTAAAGAAAGAATGCTCTCCCAGGATATGCTGAAAGAACTTGCGGGCTATCGCTCTTTTGAAGTCTTTAAATCATACTATGACAAGGCAAAATGCTCAGATCCATTAAAGAAAATTTTCTATGTTGATATAAAAATGTACCTGAGCGGAGATATACTTACAAAAGTAGATTTAGCAAGCATGGCTCATTCCTTAGAGGTCAGGGTTCCTATTTTGGATCATCATATTGTAGAATATGCCTTTTCGCTTCCTACAAGGTTTAAAATTCATAAAATGCAAGGGAAGTATATCATGAAAAAAACGGTAAGCGATTTGCTTCCCGATGATATTCTCTATAGAAGCAAAATGGGGTTTTCTATTCCTTTAGAAAAATGGCTGCGCTCTGAACTCGCCCAATCTTTCAGGGAAGAGGTGATCAAAAATGGCAACCTGCCTTACTTCGATTATGAAAATATAGAAAAACTTTACCAAAACCATCTCTCTGGCATCTGTGACTATAGAGATCCACTGTGGAATCTATGGGTATTCCATCGCTGGTATAAAAAATATGCTCAGTAATGATTCACGAAAAAAAATTATGAAAGAAACAATAATTTCAGAAAGAGGCTGATAATGTATCGTATTTGTTTTTTGCTCCTTTTTTGTTTTTCCTTTAGTCTTTATGCTACAAATGGTATGTTTCCGACTTTTATGGGCGCACAAGGAGCAGGGCGTGGCGGTGTAGACATAGGAATAGCGAGCGATCCAACCTGTTTAAACACAAATCCTGCTGGAATTGGCTTTTTGCATGGTAAGGCAACAGAATTCTCCACAGGATTTTTTTTCCCTACAATTACTTTCTCCAATGATAGTAACGACGCTGATTCTGATTTTGAACCAGTACCCATAGCAACCTTCGCCACTGTTTTCGATTTTCCATCGCAGGCAGGGCAAGCCATCAGCGACCCTTTTGTATATGCTTTTGGAGGAGAGCCACTACAGACAGAGTATGTATACTTTTCGGGTGGTCAGCCTTTTCCTGTGAATCAGCATTCCGCTAGTAAAGGACAAGGCGTTCTGGAGTGTAACCTCCCCAAAAACATACCTGGCCTTTCTCTGGAATTGCAAGGCAGAGGTTCTGTTCTTTCGGGGATTCGGGTTTATGCCAGTATGCCCTCTGCCCAAAACGATCAGAAAACTTTTTTCTCGTGCAATAGCCACCCTTCTTTGCCTCAAAATGCAAGGGTGAGGAGCATCCAGGTTTCATTTCAATGGAAAATTTCTCCTGAATATGAGCAGGCCCAGGTCGCTCTGTCAGCCGAAGACAAACAGGAGGTACTGATTTTAAAAAGAAAGCTGGAAAGCTGGCAGGATGGTTATCTTGCTTTAGTCTGGGATAAAGCAAGCATTCCCACAAATGTACACTTTTTCTGTCTTACAGAAAATGCTCCTTTACAGATCAGAAACATTCGGGTAAAATCAGGCTATAAAGTAGAGGAAAAATATTTTTGGCAAGAGCTTTCTTCTGTTGCTAATCTAGCCAGACAGGCTTCCAGGCTTATTTTTTCTGATCCAAAAGAATACAAGCTGGAACAAGACAGATTGATAATCCCTTTATCTTTAACAGATTCTGCGCATGGCGGAGAATGGGAAAGTATCAGTGTATATTACGACTATAGACTGGAAAGCTCTAAAAAATTAGAAGTATCTCTTGTATCTCAGGGAAAAGATATCCAGACAGCAAGGCATCTGAGTGCCTATCGTGAAGCAGGTCATAAAGACATTCCTGTTTGCCATCGATGGGCAGACCACCAGGCTAGAAATGCAGACCGTCCTTCAGGATGGAAATGGGGACTAGGCGTTTTTCCCCAGGCAGGGGCCAGGTATTCTATGGAAGTCGTAGATCCTGAACTTTTTCCAGAAGGAATTGAAAATCGTACGGATTTAATCCTGGCATCTCTTGTCCCTGGTATCGCCTATCGTTTCAATGACCACTTCAGCATTGGTGTTTCGTTGAATTTTCATTTTATGACACTGGAACTGGATGGTCTGGTTTCCCAGGAATCCAATATTTTAAAAGGCAAACCCATTGAAGACACAGACATTACCTTTGGGGACTATCTCATTGGCATAGTCGGAGAAAACAATGTCAGAGGTGAAATAGACACAAACTATCTTCTGGCGTTTGGCATAGGAGGCAGAATTGGTTTTCTCTGGAAAATTCACAATCGTTTCCAAATCGGAGCCATGTACAGCCCTCCTGGTTGGATGATGGATGCTAAAGGAACAGCAAAGTTGGATTTTAACCGCCATTTTGAAAAAATTGGGGTAGCGAATATCGCTAAAATCGTTTTACCCAATAAGGGACAATATGGTTTCTCTGGAAAATACGATGTAGAGCTGGATTTCGATATTCCCCAGAGGCTAGGTGTTGGGTTTAGCTGGCTTTTCACGGATAGCCTTCTTTTTGCAATGGACTTTCAATGGATCAACTACTCTGAAACGCAGTTTGAACTGAAAGCAAAGCTGAAAAGTGGATCTAACGCTGACTTGAATGCTCTGGTCGGTTCGGCAGATGTGAATCCTAGTTTTAAGATAGGCTGGAAAGACCAATATGTTATTGCACTGGGCCTTGTATGGCAAAGCAGTCCTCATTGGATATGGAGAACAGGCTACAATTACGGAAACAATCCTGTTCCGAAAAAGTATCTCAACCCTCAACTGGCTGCCATTACAGAGCATCATATTACTTTAGGGACAAGCTATCTGGTCAATCGCTATCTTTCTCTCAACGCTGCTCTGGAATTTTCTTTACCAGCCAGGATGCACTCAGGCGATTCGAACCTTGTTCATCAAGCCTATGAAAATAGTAAGCTGGAAATTTTCAATATTGGAGCTATCTTAGGTGTTAGCCTGAGATTTTAAGAGAGCAAAAGTATGCAACAAGAAGTAACTTCTTTTTCTAATGGCGAAAGTCAAAAAAAAAATACAAATTGGCCTAAAGTCCTTTTCGTTTCTCTATTTTCCATTTTTATTTCTTTTGCATCGGTTTCCCCTTTTATACTTTCTGGTTCTGTTTTAAAGCCCCAGTTCCAAGAAAGTGTTCTTTTAGGAGAAAGCCTTTTTGCGAATAGAAACTATAAAGAAGCCAGAATAGCATATAAAAAAGCCCTGGACATTGCAGAACACAAGAATACCAGTTTCCTGGAAATCCGATATCGAATGGCGATCTATCTTACGAGAATGGATCAATTGATTTCTCAAGGGGAATCAGAAGAAGTAAAAAGGCTCCTGGAAATAGGTCAAAAAGAAGCATGGTCAGAAGAGATGCTAAAAATTTATTTTGCTCATTGCCAGAATTTTGTTCAACAAATTGAAAGATTGATGCAATATAGAGAAAATATCGACAAAACGATAGTTTCTCTAAAAGAAAAAAAAGGCGAGGAAGCGGAAAGCATCATCAGGAACACCATTCGCTTTGCCAAAAAAAATCAGACATCCCTCAATCCTATAAAAAAAGCATTGTTGGGTTCTTTGCAAGAAGGAAATAGCGAATCCCTGCTTATGGTATGGCAATTCCAGCAAGATCTGGGAATCGAAAGAAAAGAAATACAGCAAGCACTAGGAAAAGAAGAAGCTTCTTTTTTAAATACAGCAAAAAAGCTGCTGAGTACCCATAACCTAAAAGTCACGGACATACTTGCACAAATGCTTTCTTTAACAGACAAGATATCTTTGTCAAAAGAATATTTTTCTTCTTATGCTATGCTGGGAAGTCCAGAAGAGCAAAGAGAGAGAGCCAAAATCGCTCTTGTTCTTTATCCACCTTTGCATCAAGCTTACGCACATCAAGCCCGAATGGCTATGGCAGACTATAAATACCAGGATGCAAAAGAAAATTATGATAAATCGCAAAAAAGCTATCTTGCTGAAACGATGGTTTGCCAGGGTTGGTGTGAAATGCAGAGGAAAAATCCTGTTGAAGCTGTGAATCTATGGTTGAAATCCCTGGAAAACTGGCCAGATTTTCCTTCATCCAGCCTTGCATTAGGGATTTTCTATTTCCTTTTGGAGAATACTTCCCAATCCCGCTTTTATATAGAAAAATCTCAAGAAATGGGTACCTCCAGAGAATCGGAAATCATGAAATCGCTTCTGGATGGTAAAACAGAAGGAATTGCACAACAAATAGAGCTGGTCGTGCCTGAATATTTACAAAGCTATATGAAGCTATGCTGTGCAATGGATCTTTTTTCCTCAGGAAAAACAAAAGAAGCGATAGTATTCAACCAACAGGCAAAAGATATTTTTATAAAGCAACAAGTTCCTCATCTTGAAACACTTGTTTATGAAGCGATCTTCCAGGATGGTATTGCCCCTTCGGAAACAATAGAAAGCCTTTTGAAGGAGCTTTTAGAATACCAGGATAAACAAGCTGCTTTATTCTATTCGCTTCTCTATTTTAAACGGAAAAAAAATTTTGATGAACACTATGAAAAACTGGAAAAAAAATGGAAAGAACTATGGCAAAAAACTCAGCCGTTATCAGAAAACAAGGATGGAAAATAATGGAAGAAAATCATAAAGACAATATATCTGAAAATGTAGAGGAATTTTTACAAAGGCTGCGCTGCAAGGTAGCATCTCCACTACATAAATTCAAAAAAACCGATAAATTCAACATCCAGACAAAATTCCCTCAGTTTCAGGAAGAAACAGAAGAAGAAAAAAAAGCCAACATAGCTAAAAAAGTAGAAATCAAGGATGTTGTTGCTAAAGGATATGATATAGAATTGTTGGAAAAACTCCATGCTTTTTTAGAGTTTCTGAAAAGCATTTTTAAAAAGGATAAACCTGCTTAATGATAATATTAGAAAGAATTTATAAAAAATTATCACATTTTTTTTCTAATCTAGTCAAAAAGAAGAATTGTCAAGAAGAAAGACTCTCTGACAATACGTGGATGATCGCTTCCCTAGAAGAACAGGCTGTTGTTTTGAAAAAAATCAGAGCCGATATGTCGTATTATAAAAAAATCGCCTCTGATATTGATGATTTCATCATCCGTCTTCTTCATTGCAATGAAAATATAAGCCATGTTCTGGATGATAATATGGCAAAAACAACGTTGATGACGGAGATTACAGATGAGATGCAGGGAATCTCCCAGGAAGTTTTTCATAGTATAGAAGAATCTAACCAAAGAGCGCGTCATCTTTCTCATTTTTCTCAAAATGGAATGGAAGCAGTAGAACACATTTCTAAGATAATGAAAAATCTAAGAGAAAGAGTCCAGTTCTTTAAAAATTTTGTAAGAGTCATCAATGATGTAGCAGAGCAGACCAATATGCTTTCTTTGAATGCCTCTATCGAGGCAGCAAGAGCAGGGAATGCAGGGGCTGGATTTGGTGTAGTTGCAAGAGAAATTAAGTCTCTTTCACAGATAGCGAATAAAGAGGCAAAGAGTGCTCAGGAATACATCAGCAACGGGATTAAAGAAATACAGGAATCCTCAGACTATCTTAGCAAATCCCTGCAAATTTTTTCTTCTATAGCCGAAGAGTCTTGCAGGCTTTCTTCTGACCTGGAGAAGATGCAAAAAATATCACAAGCTCAGAAAGAAAAAATCCAGAGCATTGCTACTTCCTCTATAGAAATTAAAAATTCAGCAAAAGAGAGTACAGAAAAATATAAAGAAGTGAAAAATTCTTCGGATGTTATCAAGAATTATTTTGTGACTCTGAATAAATTTACGAACCGAATAGAAAAAAATATTTTTATAACAGATGAAAAGCTAGACGAACTAAAAAAGAAAATAGGAGAGCAACATACATGAATCCTTTATTAGAAAATTTGAAAAAAAAGCAAAATTTACCAATACAGGAAATTTTGGATACAATACTCGAAGATGCCTGTAAAATAACAGAGAGTAAGCTGTCATATTTTGCAGTGATGAACGAGGATGAAGATGTCCTGACTATGATCGGATGGTCTAAATCTGCTATGGCAACCTGCCAACTGATTGTAAAACCGATTGTCTATATCCTGGAAGACACAGGACTTTGGGGTGATGCAGTAAGAGAAAGAAAGCCTGTTATCACAAATGATTACAAAGCTCTTTCCAAACCAACCAAAAAGGGCTATCCTCCAGGGCATGTAGATGTAAAAAGGCACATGAATATTCCTGTTTTTGATGGCAATAAAATTGTAGCGGTTGCTGGAGTCGGAAACAGAGAAAACCTCTATACAGAGACCCAGGCTAAAGCACTTACAGAGTACATGAATGAAGCATGGAAAGTCCTGGGGCCCAAAGCTTCGCAGTATAAATAAGCATATCCGAATATTAGAAGGGGCTTTTAGTTAGAAAATCTCTATATCTTGAAAGGGAGTATATGGTACCATTGAAATGGTTTAAGCAGAAAAAGGAAGACGATACGATTGTTGGGAGCAGCCCCAAGGGAAAGCCCCCCAAAATAGAAGAAGACGAAACGCTTGTTGCCAGCTCTCCTATAAAGAAAAAAGTGCAAGAAGATGAAACTATCATGGCAAGTCGAAAGAAAGATTCTCTTTCTCATGAATTGCATCAGGTGTTGGAAGAAAAGGGAGAAAATACATTGTTTTCCTCCAAGCCCAGGCTTAGCATAGTCCAAAGATGGAGCATGAAACTCTCCCAAAAAAAAGCACAAACTATCTTGTCTACTGCCTTGCCTTTAGAGGACTATGAGTTAGAAGCAGTAAGAACGCAGACCCTTGTTTCTTTGCACAGTACACCTTCTGTAATAGAATGGCCTACTTCCTTGAAAGAAAAAGAATTAGAAAAAATAAAAGCTGGAGATCTATTGAAGATCCTCAATTCTTATTTGGCCAGAAAAGACATAACAGGGCAAAATCGCCTGGCCATAAACCAGCTCAAGAATGCCTTGATTGTAAGGACTAAGCTTTTAACAGAAGAAAGCATTTTAATCAACATCATCAACCAGGGCTATCGCTCTTTTTGCCACACTCTGGATCGTTTGTCTTTGCTTACTTCAGGGAAAAAAATCAATAAGAAAATATGGGATTATCTGCATCAGGAAACAGAAAACAGGCTCATGGAGCAAAGTGAAAATTTTCGCAAGCAGATTCTTTCCATGAAAAATTGCGAAGAGCTGACATCTTTGCTGGATAAATATACTTTAAAAAGTACTACAATATTAAAAAAATATCCCTCTCTGAAAATCATTTCTGATCTTAAGAATATACAAAAATTATATCAGAGTAAGCCAGACAGACTGATTGCGATCCTGAATCAATTTTTAGGAACTTATGGAGAGGTCAATATAAAGGAAAAGCTTTCCCGCTTGCTTTTGACAAGCGAAGTAGATGCTAAAATCTGTAAAGAAATATTGCGATTGAACACTCTGCCTGAGCTGTTGCAAAAATTGGAGAAATTAAAAAATACTCAGGAAACGTCTTCTACTGCTAATAAGCTTTTAACTCTGATTCGTACATACATTGAGCCAGGAGAAAAGGTTGCATTCTCTTCTTTTGCAACAAGCCTTAACATCTTCTCTCCTGCTCTAAGCCAGAAGGCACTTTCTATTGTTCGCCATGGTATCGCTAAGGAGCTAAAAGGTGAGATTCATAGCCTATTGCAGTCCCAGGAATCTTCTCTTTCCAGGCTTCTCAATTTGCTTAAACTCTTAAAGAATCCTCGCTATGAAGATCCATCGGTTTTAATCTTTGGTTATTCTCCATCTGTTTTAAGCGATAAAATCCAGTCCATTAACCCTGCTGTTGGGCCTGATTTAGAAAGAGTCTGCAAGCACATTCTTTCCAGCTCAGAAATTCCTGCCAATTTTATATCTCTCGTATTGGAAGGAAAAAAAGCCCAGTATAAAGCAAGTAGATGGGGATAGGTTGCCCTGGAATTGGAATAAAATTCTATTGATTTTTTAACAATTTTATATAATAATGGAAAAAGGATTTATCTTCAAGTGCTTAGGAGTTTTAAAATGCATATTTTGATAGCCGAAGATGACTTTACATCGCGCTTTATGCTCAAAAATATACTCCAAAAACAAGGCTACGATGTAATTGATGTATGCAATGGGCTAGATGCATGGGAAATTATGCAAAAGCCCGATCACCCTCAACTGGCAATTTTAGACTGGATTATGCCCCAAATGGATGGAATTGAAGTGTGCCGTAAAATCCGTTCTCTGGAAACCAATGACCCCCCTTATATCATTATTTTGACTACAAGAGACAGCAAAGAAGACATTGTCGCAGGATTGGCTGTCGGGGCCAATGATTACATTGGAAAGCCCTATCACAGGGAAGAACTTCAAGCACGCGTTTCTGTTGGTATATATACATTAGGACTTCAAGCAAAACTAACAGCTAAAATCCGAGAACTAGAAGAGGCCTCTGCTCATATTAAAACGCTACAAGGTATAATACCTATCTGCTCTTTTTGTAAAAAAATTCGTAATGATCAAAATTACTGGCAACAAGTAGACGAATATATAAGCAGCCATTCTAAAGCAGAATTCAGCCATGGAATATGCCCTGACTGCTTAAAGGAAAAATATCCTGATATAGCCTTTAAGATACTTCAAAAATTAGAACATAAATAGTCCATAGTATTTCATTAGTTAGGCAACCAGTCAAAAAAAACTAGCTTAAACTAGAAAGGGGGGATACAAATGCTAAAAAACAAAAAAATAAGTTTTTTAATTTTTTTTATTGTCCTTTCTTCTGTTTCCTTTGCAGATGACTACAATTCTGCTATAGGACTCTGGAAATTCGATGAAATCAGCGGCCCAAATTTTTCTGACTCTGCTGGTTCAAGGCAAGGAATTTTGTATGATGGTACAGGGCTAAAAGCGTCTTTTAATATGACCTATTTTGGTGGTAATGCTTATGGATATCAGGATTTAACCAGTGTAACAGACTATACCATTACTTCTGGGAGCTATCTTGAATACGATGTGATGTGGACATCCAACGACGACAGGATTGCTTTTGACTATACTCTGACGGATGGAGGTACACTACGAGATACTCGCATGAATGATGGTAGTGCCACAAAAGATCAGAATGGTGTAGGTGCTCACCCTGCTAGTAATTTATCCAGTTATGCTGTAAACCAATGGTATCACAGAAAAATTGCTTTGCCTGAAAGTCATGTAGGAAGGACAATAGGGTATTATGATATTGCCTGTGAAGTTGACTATACCTCAACCAAAACAGCTTATCTGAAAAATGTAGCTATCACAGATGGATCAGGAAATGTCAGAAAAAACATTTACAATGGAGAGAGCTATACCTCGGCTGTCCATCATAATTCTAGTGGTGTAGCTAATTTTGGTAGCGGTTATGAGCCTGTCCCAGGATACAATGCTACAGTTGCAGGAAAATTTGGCAATGCTTTAGATCTGGATGGAGTCAACGATTATATTGGGATCAATACGTCTTCTTTGAATTTGAACAACTATACTCTTTCTTGTTGGGTCAAACCTGAAATCCAGGGTGCTGGAAACAGGCAGGGGCTTATGCTGTTACAAAATCCTGGTGGTGATGCTTTGAGATTGTTCATTGATCCTACCTATATCCAGCATGATATTGTGCCAGGGGAAATCGCCAATCTGGCTACTTCTTTCAATCTTAACGAATGGTCTCTTATCACTGCGACTTTCGATGGGACAACTACAAAATTATATAAAAATGGTATCTTGCAATCCCAGGCACAGGCACCTATGAGCTTCCTAAACACAAGCTATATAAGCTTTGGATGGGCCACAGCAGACAAAACTCTCCAGGGGGCTATGGATGATACAGCTATATGGAACAGAGCTTTGGATGCAAACGAGATAGCATCCTTGTATCAGGTGAGTGTAGAAACTTACGAAACCATAGCGAGTACGATCAACAATGTCTGGAATTTTGATTATAGCACAGAAGAACTAAATGCACTGACAACACTATATTCTAATGGAAAAGCAGGACTGAATCCTATAGACATCTTGGTTGGTGGAACTCCCTGGAAATATTACGGCGGTCTGCTCCCTGGAGATGATGGAAACAGAGCCATAGGCGATAGCTGGATCTATGAAGGCCAGTACTATATCAAGCTAGGAAGTGGAATAGGAACTGCGATTCCTGAACCAGCCACTGCTATACTCCTGGGTTTTATTATAGTGCTTTATTTCTGGCAGAGAAATGGCATTCGCCAAAAATAAAGAGAAAGGAATTTTTTTTATGGCAAGAACAATAGATATTTTATTTTTATATCTACTATGCGCTGTAGGGCTTCATGCAGCAATGCTTGGACAATGGAGCTTTGACAGCAATTTTCAGGATACCAGTGGAAATGGAAACCATTTGTCAGCACAATTGGGATCAGTCTCTATTGCATCGGGACTTGTGAACAATGCCGCTAATTTCCAAAAGAATAGCTATCTTTCCCTAGTTTCTTCTTCTTTGAATGCCAATTTTACAAGCTTTTCTTTAGGAGCATGGGTTTATATAGATCCGTCCATTGCTGCAACAGCATGCGATGCAGGTCTGGTCGCACAGTCAAATCTAGCCTATGGATTAACATACCATGGCAACGGAAGGCTATATTCTTATGTTTGTGGTGGAAGTACTTCTCTTTCTCATTCCATTTCCACAGGTGTCTGGCATCATGTTGCGCAGACATTTGATGGAGATACAATGTACCTTTATATTGATGGTGTTCTGGTAGGTTCGAGGCTTGCTATTTCCAGCTCCATGGAAGAAAGGCATAGCACTGGCGCAGGGCAAGAGCTTAGAATAGGCAACAGCTATACTTATAGCAATGATACCCTTCTTTATGGCATGGTAGATGAAGTTTTCTTTACTACGGATGTTCTTTCCCTGTCCCAGATAAATGGGATCTATTCTTCGATACCAGAAACAGGAACATTTTATAGTCTTGCAATAGCAATTTTTATATTGGCCTTTTTACGATATGTGCATATTTAATAATTTATTAAACCACAGATAGATATAGATAAAGATTATCTGTATCTATCTGTATTTTTTTATATCCCACAACTGGAAAATAGGTCTGTGTGATATTGACAAAAAAATATTCATTTATTAGAATATCGAAATATTTTTTATATACTCCGTATTTAGTGTCTTTCTAAAAGAGGTTTTATTTATGAGCATTTGTTGTGCAAAAGGCTTTCGGGGCGGGTATTTGTTTAAGAATATTCAAGGTATACCGAAAGCGAATGTTGAAGAAATGAAAATCCCCAAGTATGTTGTAATTCCTTTTGCTCAGGGATTTGGAGAACAGACCATACCTTTGGTCAAAGCAGGAGATAGTGTTAAAGCAGGCCAGATTATCGGGAAAGGCAGCGAAGGAATATCCACTCCTGTCCATTCCAGTGTAAATGGAACTGTACGAGAAATACGAGAAGTAGAATACAAAGGCAAAAAAATTCTGGCCGCCATCCTTGATGCCAGTGCATCTCAAGATATCGTGCTCTTGGAAGGAGCAAAGCAGGATCTCTTCAAATTGAATAAAGAAAGCATAAGCCGTCTTCTGTATATGAGTGGTGTGAGTTCTTTGGGTGCTACAGGTTTGCCTACTTTAGAAAAATCTAGTGCCTTAGAGATAGAAAAGGTAAAATGTTTGATAGTTTGCGCTTTGGAAACCCAACCTTTTGCTATGCCCACTGGCCTTGTATATGAGAGTAAGATTTCTGCTATTTCTATGGGAATACAAGCCTTGCAGAGATTCTATCAGGATGTGCCTGTTTATATAGGCGTTTCTTCCAAAGATAAAAAATTTGCCCAAAGCCTGGAAAATGCACTGGCACAAAGCAAAGGGATTGCCATAAAATTTTTGTCTCCCAAATATCCCCAGGAACTTCCAGAAATTCTGACAGAATCTCTGACGGGAATATGTGTTCCTGATGGACAAAAGCCTGATGCTATCGGTGCTGTGGTATTGGACATCGCCGATACCATAGCTGTTTATGAAGCTCTTTCGGCTGGAAAGCCTGTCATCGAAAAATGGATTTCTCTAGGGGGCAAAGGCTACAAAGAAAACAAAATTCTCAAAGTAAGGGTTGGAACCCCTGTAAGCGAAATCGCAGAGCAATTTGCAAGGCGTGATACAGAAACAAGATTCTTGCTAGGTGATCCCCTCACAGGAGACATGGCTGAAAACATGCAGCTTACTCCCATTGGCAGAGATATCAAATCCACAAGTTGTATAGAAGATGACAAGACGCGTCATTTCCTAGCATTCCTGCAACCTGGTTTTAGGTCAGATTCTAACAGCAAGACTTTCGTTAGCTCTTTCCTTCCCTTTGGGAAAAAGCTAGATACAAATCTGCATGGAGAACACAGACCTTGCATTCAGTGTGCTTATTGTGAAGACATTTGTCCCAGACCCTTGTACCCTCATTTGCTGCATAAATATTGCTCTCATGGGATGGCAGAGGAAGCCAAAGGGATCAGGCTTCACGCCTGTATAGAATGTGGACTATGCTCTTATGTATGCCCTTCCAAAATTTCGATTATGAATGATATACAAAAAGGCAAAGAAGAATTGAAAAAAGAGCTATGATGGAATGCTACTATTGCAAAGGAAACTTAAAAATAGGAAAGATTCCCTATTTCATAAAAAAAGGGGATACCAGTTAGTGATTGATAATCTTCCTGCCTATGTATGCCAGCAGTGTGGACAATATTTGATTAGAGATGAAGAAGTAGAAATGATTCAAAAAATTCTTTTAGAATTAGAAGATAAAGTACAGCAAATGGAAGAAAGGTTGCTTAGTTTACCTATGCCATCAGGCGAGGTAGCTATCTCTTCAATCTAAAAAATTAAGAAGGATGACATTTATCGTTTATCCATGTAAGGAAATACAAGGAATATGTTTAGAAAAATTTTTGATTTACAGTATAAAATGCTGGAAAAATACCCTTTTCTTCGCCCCCTCAAACCTCTGGTTGATGCTGGCGACAATTTTTTTTATGGCACACCTCATACAACAAAGGAAAAGCCTTATATACGAGAAGGGATTGATATAAAACGGTTTATGATTATGGTGCTTTTCGCTGTTTTGCCTGCTGCGATTGCATCTGTTTATTTCTATGGACAACGGGCAATTCTGGTGATTCTGACTTCCTACATTGTTGGTGGTCTTACGGAGGTCGTTTTTTGCATTGTGCGCAAAGAAGAAATCACAGAAGGCTTTTTGATTACAGGAATTCTATACCCTTTGATATTACCGCCCACCATTCCTCTATGGATGATTTCTGTGGGGATCTTTTTTGGTGTCATTTTTGGAAAAGAAGTCTTTGGCGGCACGGGCAAGAATCCTTTCAATGCAGCCCTCGTCGCTCGCTGCTTTCTCTATATTGCTTTTCCTCTCTATATGACAGGTGGAGCCTTTGTCGAACCTTATCCCAATAGTATTTCGGTAGAAAACTATAAGCCTGTTTTCCAAGGATTGGGGGGCTTTACTTCCCATCGTGGTTTGCTTTCTCATGAGAAAAAAAATGGGAAATACGAGGCTGTCAGCGAGGCCACTCCTCTAGCCAAAGCCAAAGAATTGCGTTTGAAACTCGCAGAGGAAGGAAGCACGCAAGAAGACTACAAGAAATATATGGAATATGTAAAAAAAACTATTCCCAATCTGCTTTGGGGATATCGAAGTGGTTCTATGGGAGAAACCTGCTCAGTCCTATTGATTTTAGGTGGAATCGCGTTGATGGTGATGAAAGTCGCCAACTGGCGTACTATCTTGTCAACCATAGCAGGTGGAGCAATATGCGCTTTCTTCTTCTATGATGCCCATTGCCTGGCAGATCGCCTTTATCTTGTTGCTTTCAGCCTTCTTTCAGGGGGGTTCCTGTTTGGTGCTATCTTTATGACAACAGACCCTGTAACTGGGCCTGTAACGCAAGCAGGCCGCTATTTCTATGGTTTTGCCATTGGCTGCATCGCTCTTGTGATTCGTAGATTTTCTGGGTACGCGGAAGGGATCATGTTCGCTATTTTGCTCATGAACATATTTGCCGCATTGATTGATGAAATCGTTATCATGGTTCGCTATCGGGGGGTAAAAAAGTGAAAAACTACATTCGTATGATATTGTTCCTCTTCGTACTCTCTGTGATTTCTGCTATTTTGCTTACATTTTTTGCATTAGAAACAAAAGAATATATCGCCAAAAATAAGCAGAGAGAAAGATTTATCCATATTTTAAAATCCATGCGCATTCTCCCTCAGGAAGTAGAAAACCTTCTGGCTAAAGATGAAAAACTTAGCAATATGCCAGAAAATACGATTCAGGAAAAATTCCAAAAAGAAGCAATCCGAATTGAACGAACCGAGTACTATTTGAAAAAAGAAAAAACAGAAAAAATTCTGGAAACATTCAGCAGTTGCATTGATGTCCTGGAAGTTACTTCCCAAAATGAAGTTACTTTCTATAAGGGAAAAGAATTTGCCTATCTTCCTTCTCAAAAGATAGACTATTTGCATAACCTATATATTTTCCAGGCCAAAAAAGAAGGCCAGTCAATATATACCTTTGAGATTGCAGGGGCTGGATTTTGGGACAAAGTCTCTGGATATATTGCACTCAAAGAAGGCTTCAGGAACATAGCAGGAATCACTTTCTACGACCATAAGGAAACCCCAGGCCTGGGACAGAGAATAGAGGAAGGATGGTTCCAGGGACAATTCACTTTCTGGAACAAAACAATCTTCAGGGAAGGTTCCTTAAAGCCTGAACTAAGAGTGACCGCCAGGAAAGGCACTTACGATGGCGAAGCAACGGCCAACTATGATAAAAAACAGAATGAAGTGGATGCTATCACAGGAGCTTCCGAGACAAGTCGTGCCCTGGATCGCTTCATCAGCAAAAATCTTTACCATGTTTTTAGCAAACTGGCCAAAGTTGTAAGAGATAAAAACGATAAAGAATTTTTCGATGCGAACACACAGGCTTTTTTAAAGAATTTTCCAGAAGCAAAACCATAGTTTTGCCTGCTGCTAAGGAGCTTAAGAAAATGAGTTTGTTCAGTGCTGAAAACAAAAAAGTATTTTTGGAAAATATATGGAAAGAAAATCCTATTTTCCGCCAGATTTTAGGTATATGTTCCTGCCTGGCAGTCACAAACCTTGTGTACAATACCTTGATTATGTGCATTGCTCTTATTGTGGTTACAGTTGCTACGAATGTTTTTGTCTCTTTGCTTAGAGAATACATTCCTGGGCGAATCCGCATGATTACACAGGTTCTAATCATTACAGTGTTTGTGACCATCGTTGACCTCTTGCTTCAGGCATTTTCCTATGAAGTCAGCAAACAACTAGGGGCTTATGTTGGCTTGATTGCTACAAACTGTATCGTCATGGGCCGTGCTGAGGTGTTTGCCATGAAAAATCGTCCCTGGCCTTCCTTTCTGGATGGGCTTGGTGCTGGTATTGGTTACTCCATAATTTTAATAGCCATTGCTATACCAAGGGAAATTCTCGGATTTGGCAGCATTTGCTACTATCCTATACTTCCTCAGGAAAGTTGGATTGCCTGGAATATCATGATTATGCCTCCAGGAGCTTTTTTGATGTTGGGAACTTTAATCTGGATCGTCAACGCTTCGGGCAAAAAAGTCGCCCAAGAAGGAAAATAAGGAAATAAGGAAATAATGTATGTCGGAAATCAATCCTATTATAATCTTTATAGCAGCGATTTTTACGAACAACATTCTCTTGTCCAATTTTTTGGGAATGTGTTCCTTCATCGCTATCTCTAAAACACTGAAGGCTTCTTTTGGGCTTGGCTGCGCTGTTACCTTCGTGATGAGCATTACTACTACAGTAAACTGGCTGATATTCCATCTTATTCTAAAGCCATTAGGCCTGGAGTATCTTTATTTTTTGATTTTCATCATGGTGATTGCTGCCCTGGTTCAATTTGTAGAAATGGTAGTCGAAAGATACAGCCCTACTCTGTATTTTGCTCTGGGAATTTTCCTTCCCTTGATTACAGTCAACTGCGCTATCCTCGGAGCATGTCTTTTTTCCATAGTACGCAACTATACCTTTCTTCAGTCTATCTCTTACGGAATCGCCAGTGGAATAGGCTGGTCCCTTGCCATAATAGGAATGGCAGCCATCCGCCAGCGATTGCGATTTTCCAATGTACCTAAATCTCTGGAAGGTATCGGAATTACCATGATCATTACAGGGATTATGGCTCTGGCTTTCAGTGGTTTCGCTGGTGTTGTGAGCATGCAATAATATTTCAATGAAAGGTAAGAAATGGAAATCTTTTTGTTTTTTATTCTAATGGAAAGCAACATCAGTGCCTATCTTTTATCCATAGGAATACTAGGTGGTATAGGGGCTTTCCTGGCTATTGTAATGGCCATTTCCGATGCTACCATAGCCAACTATGGCGAATGCAAAATTGATATGGGAGAAGAAAGAGAGCCTCTTAAAGTACGAGGCGGTAGCAGTCTTCTATCCTATCTTTTTTCCAATAAAATTTTTGTCCCTTCTGCTTGCGGTGGCCAGGGAACATGCGGATATTGTAAGGTGAAGGTTCTGGAAAATGGTGGGCCTGTTTTACCTACTGAAGAAGGCTTTCTCACCAAAAAAGAAATTCGCGATCAATGGCGTTTGTCCTGCCAGGTAAAGGTGAAGAGTGATGTAAAAATTTTCATCCCTGAAGAATATTTTGCCATCCAGGCTTTCAAAGCAAGAGTACGTTCTAATCGTAATGTGGCAAGCTATATAAAAGAAACGGTTCTGGAACTTGTCAACCCCAAAGAGATCAAGTTCAAAGCGGGTCAATACATCCAGTTCCATATTCCTAAATATACCTGTAATTTCAAGGATTTTGCAATAGAAGAACAGTTCCAAAGTGCCTATAAGCCTTTTGAAAATCTCAAAGTGCAAAGCAAGGAAGCTGTAATCTACCGTGCCTACTCTATGGCCAGTGCACCTTACGAAAACGACGTTGTCATGCTGAATGTGCGTATTGCCACTCCTCCTAAAGGAACGAGCCATAGTGCTGGTCTGGGTTCATCTTATATTTTCAATCTGAAACCAGGAGACGAAGTCGAAATCAGCGGGCCTTACGGCGAATTCCTCATCAAGGAAACAGATCGAGAGATGCTTTATTTAGGCGGTGGAGCAGGCATGGCCCCCATGCGCTCCCATCTGTTCTATTTGCTCAACCAGATCAAAAGCAACAGAAAGATCACTTTCTGGTATGGTGCAAGGTCTGTCAAGGAAATGTTCTACTATAAAGAATTTAGTGAATTACAGAAAAACTGTCCCAACTTCAGTTTCAACGTAGCTCTATCCGAAAAGCAGCCAGAAGATGTATGGGAAGGACCAACAGGCTTTATCCATAGCGTGTGCGATCAGATGTATCTTTCCAAGCACGCAGACCCAAAACAAATCGAATACTATCTATGCGGGCCTCCCATGATGATTGATGCTGTCCTGGATCTTCTTCAGAAAAAATATCATGTCCCCGAATCCATGATCGCATTCGATAAATTCTAGCCTATCCATGATAATTCTATCTCCCAGGGCATTGCCCTGGGATTCTATAATAATGTGGGAGAAAAATATGGAAGTGATTATTGTCAATTCTTCGCAAGAGGTATCTGAACGCGGGGGGGATATTTGCTGTACCCTACTGAAAAAGAAACCCCATGCTGTTCTTGGCCTTGCAACAGGCAGCACACCTCTAGCACTCTATCAAGAGTTAATCCTACGCTATAAAAAAGGGACGATTTCTTTTCAAAAAGTCATCACTTTCAATCTGGATGAATACATTGGCCTGCCTCCTTCGCATCACCAAAGCTATCGCTATTTTATGAACGAGAATCTATTCAAGCATATAGACATTGATATGAACAATACCCATGTACCTG
Organism: uncultured bacterium; assembly: GCA_938003875.1. Classification (GTDB taxonomy): domain Bacteria; phylum Planctomycetota; class Uabimicrobiia; order Uabimicrobiales; family JABWCH01; genus JABWCH01. Next base: position 14,285 of record CALKWO010000084.1, on the reverse strand, counting down.
ATGGTATGGCAGAGAATCCTATGGATGTAGGGCCTCAGTATGAAAAGATGATTCGAGATGCTGGTGGCATAGACTTACAAATATTGGGAATTGGTGCCAATGGTCATATAGGCTTCAATGAACCAACTTCCAGCTTGGGGTCGAGAACGCGAATCAAAACACTGACGAACCAGACATTTCAGGACAACAGGCGATTTTTCCAAGAAGGAGAATTTCAGCCTCATCTGGCAATCACGATGGGAATCGGTACCATCACAGAAGCCAGACGTATTCTTTTGATGGCATTTGGAGAGCATAAAGCATCTGCTATCGCCAATGCAGTGGAATCGCCCCTCAGTGCTCTATGGCCAGCATCCATCCTTCAAATGCACCCTAACACGACTTTTCTTATTGACGAAGCAGCCGCTTCAAAATTAAAAATGCGAGACTACTATAAGGAAGTCCTATCCAGACAGGATGCCCTGACAAAAAAATTCGGAGATATGCGATAATGGGTTACTTTGCTTAAGCTTACCAAAATGGCTAGTATAGAGTTAGCTAATGGAAAATAAAATTGTACCACATCCAATTTATAGGATTTGACTAGAAATTCCACTTGTTTTATTCTTTTTTTATTGTAGAATGGTTTAATATTGATGCTTGTGTAAAAAGTCTTTTAATAGTCGTTATCTTTATCGTTATCGTTATCGTTATCGAAAAGCATCCTGTTAATTATAAAGGATTTAGATAAAGAGAACGATAATGATAACGAAAAAGATCTATCAGGACTTTTTACACAAACGTCAATATTGTTTTTATAGAGGATAGTATAGTGAAAGAAGCCATTTGTAGAGTAATAATATAAGGAAATTAAGAATTATGACGGAAGTGAATCTTACGATTGATGGTATAAAAACAAAAATTTCTGCAGGAAGCACAGTATTGCAGGCAGCCGATGCAATAGGTATCCATATACCGAGACTTTGCTATCACCCTCATCTTAGCATTCAAGGCTCTTGCCGCGTTTGTCTGGTAGAAGTAGAAGGTTTTCCCAAACCAATAGCATCTTGTACTTATCCAGTTCAGGAAGGTATGAAGATACACACACATTCTACATCTCTTCGACAGTTGAGGCGTGATATTGTGGAGTTAATTCTCAACAATCATCCCCAGGATTGTCAGACATGCGAAAGAAACTGCAACTGTGAACTACAGAAATTGGCTTATGATCTTGGAATTAGACAAAGATTTTTTAATGTCAAGGAACGTAACCATCATTCCAAAGATATTTCTTCTCCTGCCATAGCTCGAAATCCAGAAAAGTGTATCTTTTGTGGTCGTTGCGTAAGAGTCTGTTCTGAAGTGCAGGGAGTAAATAACTTGAGTCAGCATCATAGAGGAAGCGATATGGTGGTAGCTCCTGCTTATATGAAGCCAATGCAAGAATCTGTATGCGTACATTGTGGACAATGCGCAAACGTATGTCCTACTGCTGCTATTATAGAACACAATCATACGGAAGAAGTTTTTCAGGCATTGATGGATAAAAAGAAACACGTTGTTGTTCATACAGCACCTTCTATTCGTGCGGCTATTGGCGAAGGATTTGGATACCCCATTGGAACACCTGCAACGGGGAAAATGGTCACTGCTCTTCGACTGATGGGATTTGCTAAAGTTTTCGATACAAATTTCAGTGCAGATTTGACAATTATCGAGGAAGCTACGGAATTTTTGACTCGATTGGAAAAAAATGAAAATTTGCCTTTGATCACTTCTTGCTCTCCTGGCTGGATCAATTTTATGGAACACTTTTATCCAGAGTTGATTCCTTATGCATCCACTTGTCGTTCTCCAATGTCTATGCAATCCGTTTTGTTGAAAACATACTATGCTGAAAAAGAGGGAATTGATCCTAAAAATATTTACGTCGTAGCGGTCATGCCCTGTACAGCAAAAAAATATGAAGCCAAAAGACCTGAACATATATCAAAAGATGGATATCCATATACAGATACCGTTTTAACAACGAGAGAACTTATCTGGATGATGAAATGCTATGGAATTGATTTCCAGCACCTTCATGACAGTGATTTTGATAATCCTTTAGGCCTTTCCTCTGGAGCAGGCGATATTTTTGGAACTACAGGCGGTGTCATGGAAGCTGCGCTGCGGACTGCATACGAAAAACTTACTGGAAAAGTCTGCGAAAATCTCGATTTTCATCAGGTGAGAGGAGTGGCAGGAGCAAAAGAAGCCGAACTCACTATCAATGGTAAAGTTTTGAGCATTGCTGTTTCTAACGGATTGGAAAATGCTAAACACATTCTTGGCAAGTTACAAAGAGGTGAAAAGAAATACCACATTATTGAAATCATGGCATGTCCTGGAGGATGCATTGGTGGCGGTGGACAGCCTTATCCTCCCGAAGGCATCCATATCATGGATACTGAACTAATCCAGCAAAGAGCGAAGGCATTGTATACGATAGACAGCCAGAAAAAGCTTCGCAAATCTCATGAAAATGAATATATAAAGAAGCTGTATGAAGAATTTTTAGGTACGCCCAATGGGCACAAAGCTCATGAATTGCTTCATACTCATTATTGTGAAAAAAAACCTCGTGGCATCGTATAGGAAAAATTTTGAATTTACTGTATTGGTCAAAATGATCTTGTGCAAAATGAGTAGTGCTATGGAAATAGCATCTACTCCATTTTGCGGTTCTAGCATACTTTTAAAGAAGTCACTATTTATATCTTCTCTTGAAATATGTTTAACAAAATTTTGACTAAAACAAAGTTAGGGCTTAATCTATGCAATGGTTCTTTTTCGCTCTTATATCCTCTATTTTTTCTTCCGCTGCTGCTATTTCACAAAAAAAAATCCTACATCAAATGGAAGCATTAGCATTTTCTTTTTATCTTAGTCTATTTAATATTTTTTTTTGTCTTCCCTTTGTCTGGAATATTGATTTTAGCAAACTTTCCTGGACTATCCTGTTGGTTCTATTGGTAAAAAGTATCCTAAATGCCAACGCCTTTCTTTTTGTAATGCTGTCTCTGAAAAATCTAGAAATTAGCATTGCATTGCCATTGATGGTTCTTACGCCAGGTTTTGTTGCATTAAGTGCATGGATACTATTAGGAGAAGCACTTTCTATTCATAGCATTTTAGGTATGCTGCTTTTGATCTCAGGGGCCTATGCGTTAGAATGGGAACAAGAGAAAAAAATCAGAACAGAATTTTTTTCCTTTTTGCGGTCTTCCAAACACCACTATGTTTTCATCGCTTTGCTTCTTTTTAGTATCACATCACTTTTAGATAAGCTGTTGTTAGGAAAATACAGGGTACAGCCCTATGCTTTTTTGTTCTTTCAGGAAATTTTTTTTCTGCTTTTTTTCCTGGCTGTTTTTTGTTTTTTTGCCAAAAAACAGGCGGTAACAACAATTCCATGGAAATGGATTGTTCTTGTAGCTATCTTTACCTTGATTTATCGCTATACTCAAATAGAAGCCGTAAAAATTGCGCCAGTAGCTCTGGTTTTATCAATCAAGAGAACATCTGTTTTCTTTAGCGCAATTCTAGGTGGAAAAATTTTCCATGAACATGCCCTCTGTCGTAAGGCTATTGCTATCTTGGGGATGTTGTTTGGGGTGATCTTGATATTGGGGGAAAATGCAAATTTTTAATTCTAATTTGATGTTGAACTATGGGCTTTATACTTACTTTTAGAAATTCCACTTGTTTTATTTTAGAAAATGGGGAAGTTATTTAATTCCGGTCGCTAAAAATAGTAAACACACCACGATATTTTTTTTATAACCAGGAGTAAATGATGTTGAAAAAATGTTCTTTATTATTGCTGTTGTGTTTGGTTTTGTGTTCTGGTTGTTTCAGACACCAATATACTATGGGAAGTGGCTTTCATAAATCCAGTGAAGAAGAAATCCACCATCAATGGTATGTTTTATGGGGTATAGTTCCTGTCGGGCAGGACAAAGATGCTGGTGCTCTTGCTCAAAGTCCTAACTATCAGGTAATAAGCAAATTCAGTGTATGGGATAGCCTGATTCATTTTTTTAGTGTAGGGATTGTTTCCAGGCGCACCATATATATACAAAAATAAACATTTTTGGAGAGAGTTCTATGAAAAATTTTCTCTTTCGTGCTTTGCTTTTGGTCGTGATTCTTATTGTCGCTCTGGTTTTATTTTTCTCTGGATTCCGTATTATCGAAGATGGTTATATGGGAGTCGAAATCGCTGCCATAGGCCAGCCTCGTGTTTTGCCTGATCCTTTGCCTGCTGGCTGGTATTGGAGAAGGCCTCTGATGATTAGCATACGAGAGTACGATATGCGAGAAATGGCTATCAATATTACTGCTGATAAGGCTATCACAGCAGATAAGAGAGAAGTTTATGCTTCTTTAAGTACTTACTATCAAATCATCCCAGAAAAGCTCATTGAGCTCCACAAAAAATATGGGAATGACTATAAAATCACAGAAAAAATGCGTAAAGTTTCCCAGATGTATTTGCTAGAAGGAATCAGAAGTTTCAACAGGCAAGAAATATTTGCTCAGGCAAAAGAAAGCCTGCTGGCGAGCATTCGGAAAAATCTTATAGCAGAATGGGAAGAGGCAGGGGTCAAAATTACCAATATTGTTTTAGACAGCATTTCTTTTCCTTCTCAATACACAAAGGATATTGAAAGCTACTATCCCTCTCAGGTCAAAATGGAAAGACTGAGAAAAGAATGCTTTAGCAAAGACAAAAAGCGATTCTTTTTGAATCTTCAGGTATACTACCATGTAGAGCCACAGGATGCTGAATTTGTACACAATCTTTTAGGCACAGGCTATCTGAAGGGCTTTGTCATGCCTAAAATCGAGAGCATTGTAAACCAGATCGTGGTTTCCGAAGAGCTAGAAAAAATCTATGCCAGCGAAAGCCGTATAGAATTGACCCAACGTCTGCGCAAAGAAGCTTACAACAAAATCCTTGATTCTAAGGTGAAAATTGACGATGTTGCTCTGGAATCTATGGAATTCGATCCAGAATACCAAAAAGTTCTGGATGAAATTCAGAGAACCCAGAAAAGAATAGAGCAACTGGAGCTTACTGCAAAGGTCGAGCAAAAACAAGATGAAATTACCATGCAGAAAAAGCTCAAAGAACAGGAAATGCAGCTCAAAGAAGCAGAAACCCAAAAGGCTGCTGATCTTATCCGCGCAGAAGGCTATAAGGCAGCGGAGATCCTCAAGGCCGAAGGGAAAGCAGAAGCTCTGCTGAAAGTACAAAAAGTGATTGCAGAGAATCCTGCTCTTCTACGCTTTTTATATGTAGACAAGATTTCGGATAAAGTACAAGTCATTGTGGTTCCTTCCCAGGCAGATGGTTTTATGATGGAAGAAGCCATGAAAGCACTTAAACACAAAGGGGAATAGCCTGTGTCCACAAAAAAGATTGGGATACTATTTGCCATTGTGCTTGCTATAACAGGAATGATTTATGAATCCGCTTTGCTGGCATTTGTTCTTGCTGTCTTTTGGCTTACAGCCAGCTACAATCGCTGGAAAGTCCTCTTTAGCAATCCCTATCTTATCAAAACAGCGATAAAACTGACCCTTACTCTGTTCATAATTCACTATCATTTTTCTTCCAGATATAACTGGTATTGGGTCTCTGCGCTGCTTATCTTTTGGTGGATTGCAGGGGCAATCAAAGTGGATATGACACTGGATTTCCTGATCAGGAAAATAACAGACAAGAAGGCACTCTGGACAAGAAGAGGCATCGCTGTTCTGGTTTTTCTCATACTGCTTTGTATGATTCCTAGCAGGCATAATATTATAGGAATCGGCATCTTTCTTGGCCTTTACTGGTATTTAGGCCTGAGAAGGAAAAAACTCTATAAAGTCTTTGCTTTAGCCAAAAGCAATATAAGCAAAGCAGCGGGCAATTTGGCATGGGAGATTCTCACTTTTCTGGCGATATGCTTTTTCAATCATGGAATCCTAGATCACAGCCCAGAATTTTTATGTCTTGCTTTTGCATGGTTCTATTGTGTATCTGTGATAGAGCCACAAGATTTCAGACAATCTGTTGCGATTCCTGAGAAAATTGCTACGGAAAAGCAGGAGGATAAAACGTCTTCTGCTCCTTTAGAAAAAACAGAGAAGAGTGTCTCTATTCCAGAAAAAATGCCTGAGCCAAAATCTTCTTTTGCTCTTGCTTCCTTTTTAAGCCAGAACATTGTCACTATCCTTTTGATTCTAGGCGTATCCTTTGTTTTCACTGCTGTTGTCGTCTTTTTACGAAGCCATTGGGAAAGCTATAAATATCTGGTTTTTGGAAGCTTTCTGCTATGCACTCTTACCTGCTTTGCTGTAGGCTACAACATCCTTAGAAAAAACCAGTGGATTCATAAAATCGGGTTCACACTTGTGCTTCTGGCATCTGTGTTTTTCCCCCTGAATTTCTACTTTGCCGTAAAAGTAGGGTTGCTGGCGGATCATGGCAATCGCTATATCGTTTTTTGGCTTACAAGCTTGCTTTTTGCCTGGAATGCCTGGTTGCTACGAAGTGCCTTGTTTACCTTGCTTGCCAGTATTCTCGTTTTCTGGTCGCATTTCCTGACACTGCAAAAATTTATTGTTCCTTCCGAAAAATTTGCCTTATTTTTCGCTTTGAACTCGATTCTATTCCTTCTGCCAGCCTATTTCACCCAGAAAAAAACGCTTGCTTTGATTACCTTGATTTTGCAGTCCGCAGCGAATCTAATCTCGCTAATAGCCATTGTAGAATGCGTTTTTTGGTGGAACACAGATATTTTTTCCTGGGTCATGCTATGTACCTCTGCTTTGGGGCTTCTCCAGATTCTTTTCTTGCCTCATCCTTTTTTTGCCCTGTTTTCCTGTGCCAGCACGTCTATTTCTTTGCTACTGGCGATTGCAGGTTTTAGCCATATCGCAGGAATGGCAACTTTCTGGCAGGGAATCTTGCCTGTACTGGCTTCTTTTCTGATGCTTGGTCTGATGCCTCGGTATGCTCCTTATCTCCCTGATAAGGGAAAAGACCTCGTTCAGGCGGTTGGATTTATTGCTGTGCCAGTGGTTCTTGTTGTATATTGTATTCTGGGCGCATACACAACCCATGTACAGGAATCAGGCCTTGTAGCTTTTCCTGTTGCTGCGATGCTTGGATACATAGCCATCAATCGCCTTTACCATAGTGCTTTTTGCACTTCCCTGGCCATTGCCATGAATGGGCTTTTGATTATCAATTTGTATCAAAAAACAACGACCATCAGCCATTCTACCTGGTCTGTCTTATTTTTACTTTGGGGACTGGTTCTTGCAGGGCTGGAGTATCTTCCTCTCTGGAAGAAAAAAGAATGGATACAAAGACCCCTTTTCTATGCCTCTCATATTGTTGTGCTTATGGTCTTGGTGTTTGTCGCTATCTGGGGAAAAGAATTCTACCAAGAACACTTTAACACGCTGACCATGATTCTTGTCTTTGCTTTGTGTTTTTACATCTATTGCTCTATTTCTTTGCAAAGAAAAGACATGATGCTTGCGGGCATATTGATTCTTCTTGTCCTGTGTGTTCTTCATGCCAACAGGCTGGATGCAAGCTTACAGTATATCTGTTTTTCCATGACGGCGTTGGGCATTTTTTTCTTTGTGTCAGGGCATTTCCTGTGTTCTTACAGCAAAGTTTTTTCTGTGTTGCCTGTGTTTGCACTTTTGCTTGTAATCGCATTTACTCTAGTATCTTTTTTTCGCTCTCTGGGCTATGATCTGTGGATTGCTCAAAGCACTGTATTTCTAGGAATGCTTTTCTTCCTCATTCGTCTTGCTCTATACAAGAAAAGAACAGACATTGTCTTTAGCCTTGCCTATTTCACGGCAGGCTTCTTCCTTGTTTTTCACGAAAAGATAGATTTCTATTCCTGGGGTACTCTGTACCTGTTTCTTGCTATCCTTGCCTTGATCCTGGCAATCTACTTTTTCTATTCCCATGCCTCTATTGCTAGAATTCTGGGAGGCTATGCGTCTGTTCTGATACTATTGTGTCTTGTTCAGCTTTTGGTTCATTGGAATTTCTATTATGCTACAGAAATCAAAACAGGAATCCTGTTTACTTTCCTGTTCTTTTTTGCCTCTATCGGGTTATGGTGCTACTCACCCAATCTATTCACCATGCATACACTATTTATTTTTGGGTATGTACACTACTATTTCTGGCTGCCCCGAAATTTGTATGCCTTTGAGTACGCACTGTACTTCATCCCTGTAGCCATAGCTCTCCTGGCACTGAGCAAACACCTCAGAGAAGATTCGCTCGTCAAAAAGGTAGCTTTTTCCACAGCACAGCTTACGGTGTTTTCATTCCTCGCCTTGCCTTTCCTCATGCCTGGCGTAACGCCTGGTGCTCTGGTTTCGACCTTTGTGATTGGCCTGGCCTTTGCCTATTATTTCCTATACATTGTCCTATATCGCCAGACATTCTATTGCTATCTGAGCAGCATTCTCTTTTTAGCCTGTCTTCTCGCAGCCTTGTTTGCAAGCAAAAAATTTCATGGCAATGAGATGACCTTTATCCTTTCTCTGGGAAATGTGTTCTTGCTGATGATAGCCTATCTTATCAAGAAAAAAAATGATCTTTCTTTTGCTCTTCCTATCTTCAGGGTAAACTTGCTTTGCAACATGGGGCTGATTGTGTCTGTATTGGTTCAGGGGAAAATCGTCAATCCTACGTTGATGACGCTATCGGTTTGTTCTGTTTCTTTTGCGCTACTCTCTTTTTTCCCTGTAGAGAAGCTCTGGCTGAGTCGAAAGACCATGTCCTATACATCCGTAACGCTATTTGCTATTGCCTACTATCTCATGTTGGAAAAGCTTTCTCTGTATACAAACATCATAGAATTCCAGTATATCCTTCTTTCCTTGATTTCTCTAGGGCTGGCACTACTTCTACGAAAGACAGAATTTTTCCATGCTTTTTTAGGTCTGACTCTTCTTGCGCCTATTCTGGCCTTATCTAAAAACCAGGGTAGTCTCTCGCTCTCGATTTTGATGTTCCTGTCAGGCATCTTCTATGGTATAGTAGCGCATAAAATCCAGGAAAAGATGCTTGCTTTCCTGAGCGTATCTTTTGGTGTTGTCGGAATTTTTGCTATGGGAGCATACTATTCTTTCACCATCGATACTTTCATGCTTGTTGCCATAGTCCTTGCCTTGCTTTTGCTTTATCTTGCAGCAGCCACCAAAAGCAGGCTTGCGGAAATTTGGACAGACGCTATGCTCAAGAATGGCTATCTGGCTCATGTTGCCTTTTTCTTCTTGTTTGTGGGAGTTCCCCATGCAAGTCTCTACTATCCAATTTCCCTTTCTCTGGTAAGTGCCATTCTTTTGTTCGTTTTGTATAGAATTACAAGAAAACACCTTGGACTTGCTGCACTAAGCTTCTTTTTTTCCTACTATGCCACTCTGATTTCATGGGCTGCCAATGTCTGGGAATTCTATACAGTGCCATTAGGGCTGTTTCTTCTTGTTCTGGGTTATATCTTCGAGAAATCCGACAAAGAAGCAGACTACCACAACGATTGCTTTTTCCTGGGGATTGTCTTGATTTTATTGCCTACCCTGGTACAAAGCTGTTCAGGATGGTTTGCTCACCTTGCACCTTTAGGTATTTCGCCCTATAAGCATCTATACCATTCTCTTTTCCTGTCTATCGAATCCCTGGCTGTACTTATCTATGGAGTCACCCAAAAGCGTCTTATTTTCTTCTTCTCAGGTACGGTTTTCTTGCTAAGCGATATCTTGCTCCTGCTTTTTGCATACGTAAATTTCGGCACTATTCCCCAGGCAATCTGGTGGGCAAGCTTAGGAAGCATTCTGATTCTGAGTGCATGGCTTCTGGAATACCGAAGAGAAATGCTCAGGCGGATTTTGGCTTATATGGCAAAACAATGGAATGATTCTGTCATGGAATTAAAAACATGGCAGTAAAATTCATAATATATTAATAGAAAGGACAATCTTATGATCAAAAATTTTTTTATCATAATGATGATTCTGTGTAGCTTTGCATTTGCAGAAACATATCGAGATGTTTCTAATGTAAGCTATCCTCATACAGCATCTTCTACCTATAGCGCATGCTATCCATACAAAGTCTCTGATAATATATACAATGATGTTTATTACGATGCCTGGCAGGCAAATGGATATAGTGGCTGGGTTGCGATTGAATTGCCTGTGTTTGAAAAAGTGGCAAAGCTAAGCATAAATAGAGTCTATTATCGTCCTAAAGATATTGTATTTTCAGGAAGTATAGACAATTCCACATGGACAGATCTTTATTCAGGGACTTCGCCTAATGATACAGGTTGGATTACCTATGATATTGCTAATCCTGGCTATTATAAATACTACAGGCTAAATGTGCTAAATACATGGTGGGACTATGCTATTATCTATGAATGGGAGCTTCTGGCTTCTGAACCTTCCAGGGAAAGCCTCACCGATCCTGTTCCAGAGCCTTTTTCTTTAGTTTCTTTTGGCCTTGGTTTGCTGGCTGTATTTTATGCCAAAATGAGTCGTGATCGTCGTATTGTTAAGCAATAATCGCTTTTCTTGCCTGGCAAAGTGAGTTAGACAACTTTTCTTCTTTTGCCAGGCGGCACTCTTTTTATTCCTTCCAGAAGTCTTTCCCTTCTGCTTTTGCAAGTTATGGTTTAGCAATGATTATCTGCAGATAAATTCTACTCGCTCAATAAGGCATGTTTTTTATCTCTTTCAAAAAAGTTTTGATTCGTAAACAGCGTAAATTATGGTATTGTGCCTTTTCCTCTTGAGATAATAGTTTGTTGACGTGGTATGCTTGTAAATGAACGGCATAGAACGATTGTATCAGGTATATTGATCTTTTATTCAATATAATTGTACTAAAAGGTTTGCCTATTTTTTTCATAAAAGAAGGCTCTGTTTTTTGCAAACATCTTTCTAAGACCAGCAAGGCTTCCTGGGTGTTTTGTTCGTGGATTTTTTCTTGGCAATGCTTTAAGTTTACTATGTTTCCTATAATATAGTCTCCTGTCCGTATGGCACTATCCAACCTGGGGGTCAAGAAATGAGACAGAAAATTTAGGCCTACTACCAGGAACAGCAATACAGTACCTGCCAGATATTTTTGAGAAAACATTTTCTTTAAAATAAAAATCACGGTATAAGCAGCGAAAGGAATCATCAGAGCGACGGCTGATGTCCTGAATCGAGACAGGCTATAAAATATTGTCATGATAGAGATATTTAAAAATATCATAAAATATAGAATATAGAATTTTTTTATATTTTTTATATTTAATATAAGGCCCAGCAAACAGAAGCTTACAATCTTTCCCCAGTGCAATTGAGAATAGGAAAGCAGGGAAGAATAAAGAGAAGCATAGTAGTAGTTCAGGTTGTTAGGAATCTCGTCGCTGTTCCAGACAACAAGAAATTTTCGCAAAAGTAGCCAAAGATAGCTGTACCAGTCATGGGTTTTGAGAGTTTCATAAATACAGGGCAAAAGCTTGCCTTCTGTTTTTTGCATAACAGAAGCGATTGTATGGATGTTGTTGGAATGAATCTCCCAGCCAAGATCAGGAATGAATCCAGGACTATTGGATACGGCAAATGTGACAGCACCTACTGAAGATATAGAGAGAGAAGGTGCCTGGACAAGAATATTCCTCGCTATACAAGGGAGAAAAAAAATCAACATTCCTGACAGAAAAAGGGCGATCTTAGAAAAAATTTTTTTGGTGGCTTTGGGTATATAAAAAAGAGAAGTACACAATATGCCGATAATGAACAAGATAAAATCGCTTCGCAACAGGCAGCCTGCTGCTGCTACAAGACCTGCCCAGAAAAAGCAAGATATTTTTTTTGATGCTAAGGTTAAAAGCCACACACAAAGTAAGTTAGTGAAAAGGCTTAAGCTTGTTCTCAAGAGAACCACTTCATAAAACAAAAATGGGCCATAGAATAAAGCGATCAAAGCGGACAGAATCGCTGTAATATTATTAAAATAATGCCTGGCAATGAGGAAAATGAGAACATTACTTAAAATGCCAACAAACATCTGAAATAAAATTACCCATTTTGTGGAGCATTCTCCCGAAATTTTATAGATCAGCGCAACGAGATAAGGGTAAAAAGGCTCCTGGTGGAAGCGTTTTTCGCCATACCATCGATTCCAAAGTACTTTCCCCTGACCTGCGTCCATCTCTTCGGCACACAATACAATCTCTGCAATTTTTTTGTGCCAGCCATGATAGGGATGCAGTCCCTGCTCTGTCAAGTAGTCTCCTTGTACGATTTTGCACGCCCATTCATGGAAAAAATTCATGTCCGTCTGGTCATAGTGGTAAGAAAAAGGAAGATAGGTATATTGTATCTCATGATAATAGATTATTCTTATTACAAGAGATAGAAGGACAATAAGAAGAATTATAAAAGTGGTATACGAAGAAAGTTTTTTTTCTAAAGAATCCATAGTGCTTTATAAAGATAAAAATTTTGCCGATTAAAAAATAAAGCCAGGAATAAAGACAAAGATCAGGCAAGACGATTTGCCATTGTTTTTATTCCTGGCCTTTTAAGGTTCGATTCTGTTAGTATCTATTGGCAAAAGACGCAGGGATTGCGCTGAAGGTCGCCTTTTCCGAATAGATGGTCATTTTCGGCGCAACCCTGCGGCTACAAATCATTGCAAAATAAGCAAATACAACCCAAAAAATATTCAGCCGATAGTCGTTAGTATCGTTTGCTATAAAAACGATAGAGGAAAAAAAGTATGCTGGCAATGCCCATAAACATATATGTAGAGGGTTCTGGTAGCATATAAGCATTTAGATTGAAGGTATAGATATTTCCTTCCATTCCTAAGGCAGCATTCTGGTCTGTCACCAATGTCAATACTGCATTTCTGTCGTGGAATGCATCATCATAGTTTGTAGCACGTATAGCCAAACTGATAGTGCCATCTTTAGAGATAACTATGGGGGTAAAATTTTCTTCTAAAGTAAAATAAGACGCATCTTCCCCAGTAATCGTAGCACTTAAAATTGTCAGGTTTGTCAGATCGCCCAGATTGCTGCTGGCAAGATTCTGTATGGTCAGTGTCCTGGTTGCGCTCTGGGATTTGTCTATAATGCCAAAATCTAAGGTTGTACCAGGGGCAATAGAAGATTGAAATACAGGGCTTACGCCTGTTCCGCTAAGGGTTCGGGTGACATTGCCTCCATTGCTGCTGACCGTGACATTGCTGGAAAGCACACCTGTTGTAGTAGGAGAGAAAGTGTATGTACGGACACTCTGCTGACTCTGTGTAAGATTGAAGCTGCTGGATACTGTTTCTGGATCGAAGTCGCCTGAAGCCGCTCCAAAAGTTCCAGTCAGCGTTCCTCCTCCTGTATTGGTAACGGTCAGGTTGCTAGAAGAGCTTGTTCCTACTCGCACATTTCCGAAATTGATATTGGAAGAAACGTTGATGGCGTACATTGGTGTAGTTGATGCTACGAAGTTATCGACGCGATGGTAGTCTGTCGCCCCTCCTGTTCTTCCGCCAAAGAGGAATTGCCCACGATAGGCAGACCAACCAGAAATAGTATGGGAAAAAATATGACTCTCTGACCCGCCTGATGGCGTAAGATACACATTGATTGTCCCATTGTTCATCGCTACGCGTGCATGGTGTACAGCATTGTTGTTCAAATTTACAGGGAGAGAACCATTGGTAACACGAGCAGAACCGTTATAGTATAGAGTCATGTGGTTGTCGTTGACTTCCGAATTGTTATACGTATCAAATTCAATGGCTATCCCTGAGGTAGTTCCCCATTCTCCTACTGCTCCTACATTGCCTAATGTGGTAAAGGAAAAGGAAAGACCATCTGCACCACTTCCTCCGCCTAGCTGCAAGTCAAATTCTGCATTAAAACTACTCACTGCTAAACCTGGATCTAGCTCAGCAAAAGACAATCCTCCCAACTGGCTACCACCATTGCTGGTAAGATAGGCCATCCCTCCGCTCAGGTAGGCATTTCCATATAGGGCTGCCCCAGAAGGAAGAGCGTTAAAATCCGTGCTGATGCTACCTGCCATGGAGGTAACAGACAATATGACCATGGCAAGAAAAAATAGATGTATTTTTAATCGCATATTGTTTTACTCCTTTCTATAATTTTTAGTTACTTACAAGTAAAATCTCGTGCAAAAGTGTAAAGATTTTTCACCGCAGAGACGCG
>CALKWO010000083.1 GCA_938003875.1 uncultured bacterium | reverse complement strand
TTCTCTTTCAAAATCCTTGATTATCAAAGAGCAAAGAAGTCTGCGTAACTCCTATAATAAAATTGATTATTGACTATTCCTTCTTCTACTTCTGCCTGTGTTTTAGGAACAGACACCAGCCAACCTCTCCACCAATCTTCCCAGTCTTCTGGAGACGGAGTACTGATTTTTTGGTTTGGATTTTCTTTAAATTGGAGTCGCCGATATAAATCAAATAATGAAGCTGCATCCCTTTTGTCTGCTTTATATGCCGATAAACCACTATCAATTACAATCAGAGGTATTAGTCTTCCCCAATGTGACATTACTCTCTCCACAGTAGTTTCCCTCTGAAAAAAATTTCCATAAGAGATTGATGACGCTGCGGAGCTTTTTCCAAAGAATCATAATCTATTCCATCAATCGTCCCGCCTGTAAGAAATATTTTCATTGCCTTCTCCCCTAACTTTCTAAAAAAACTACGAAATCTTGAAGTCCTCTATCGAAAACCCATTATACTGATCAAATTTAAAAGAGCCAAAAATAAAACCCACGAATTTTCCCTAACCTAGGGAAAAGGTTGACGAATCTCTTGGAATATATATAAATAAATGGTTGTAGGATAATTTCCTATCTTAAGCTAATCATTAGAGGAGCATGGCAGAGGCTACTGATGCTGCCAAAGCCATTTGGGATTATCCTGTTTGCAGGGAATATTTTACACCTATTGTCAAAAAAGAACAAATATTTCTTCACTTCGAAACAGTTTTTGATGATTTGATTAAAAAATAAGATTTGATATGCACTAATCGAATGTATGTGAATTAGTGTTTGGAAAGAAATAAGACTAGTTTTGTAGATAATTAAAATAGTGAAGGACTCAGGGCAGGACCCTGGCAATCGATAAAGACAAAAGTCTGAGCCAAGTTGAGTCATTAACGACTCCGACTACAAATGCGAGCCAGCCGAAAATCACCAGGGCATCATGAAGAACAAAATTCTTCTTGCTGAACACGTTTTTAACCATAGCAGTTACTCCTTTCAAATGTTTCTGGAATTTGCTGCCAAGGGTTTCCTGCTCCGCACTATAGCGTCGTGCCCTGAATCATTCACAAATTATACTTTAAAAAATAAATTTTTTTTGTCAAGCTCAAAATACAAAAAATAACCAAGCCTCTCTTAATGATCTTCTTATAATATAAGATAGGCTTATTTCTTTTTAGAAAAATTTCAATTAAAAAAGTTACTCGGTCTTGCAGTAAATTATATAAAGGTTGACGAATCGCTTGTAATAATTATAAAAAAAGGGCTGTAGGGCAATTTGCTATTTGAGCTGAGTATCTTGTAACAGCTCGTGAGGCCCGGCACATCTTGAAAAATAGAACCCAAGCTTCCCCCTCTTTCCAATCTTTCGGAATTTTTTTTTTATAAACCTCGCTAACAATCTATTAAAAATTCTACTAATTTCCAAACAGGAGTAAATTCTATTAAATGTTCTTTTTGGGGGTTCGAGTCTTTATTCTTTCCTAAAAGGATTCCTAATAAATTTGGAGAGTCAGTTAATTCATCGTACACCCATAAACCAGATCCACTCATTCCCCTTATATCTCTTTCTCCGCCGGTAGGAGATACCTCTGGAACATAATTAAAAAGAAACTCTTGTTCTGCAAAATCACATACTATCATATTTTCATCGACTCTAATAATTTTTCCCATACCTGAGTAGTATTTATTATAAGCAACTATTGAGTCATTTTTATCACCCACTTTAATTTTAATATTTGATAAAAATTCAGGAAACCCACATATATATCCAGCATTACCAATATTTCTTTTCGTGCGATCTAAGGAAATTACCTTTTCATTATCAATAAAATAAGCTCTACTGTTTGTTTTCGAAAGATCCCCCCTATAAGATAAAATAGCGATATCTAGCTCTGGATTTTTTTTTATTAAATCAAGAGGAGGCACTTTTTCATTAAGACTTTGGTTTTCTCCCCTTGTCGCTCCTGTATAGTATAAAGAATTCTCAATAATACAATGTGAACAAGTAACAAAAAATATTTTATCACAATAGGATACAAATATTCCTGAAGCAGATCCCCTTATTGCTCCTATACGAGAATTTCTTTTCACCACAATAAAAAAATCTGTATGCTCTAAAATTCTTTGAATTGTTATTTCGGGTGATTCTGGAAAATTCAGCATATTATCTCCTGAAGTCGGCATACATCAATCCTCTATTTGTCCAAAATTTGAGAACATTTGATGGCCTATTAATCAGTCTGCCCCGGATAAGGTGAAAACTGATTCGCAACCGCCCACCACTTGTTGTTTTCCTTTACAAACACAAACATATCTCTGCCATCGCTCTTGATTGTTCGGCCAGCCATATCAAAACTCATCCCATAATAATATGTAACGATAGCGGTATCGCTAAATAATGTGATTTTCGGATCAATCTCCTTCCAGTAGTGGATTTTGGCTGCTTTGGAAAACCTCATCCATCCGGCAACGCAATCATCCCTGCCCACCAATCGCTCCCGATCCGTTGGTGTTATCGCTACCATATCTCGGTGAAAGTAATTCACAAGTTCTGCGCCATCGCTTTTCGACCAGCACTCATTCAACTCAAGTAGCGTGCTCCAGACCTTTTTTTCTTCCTGTGATACCATTTTTGCTTCCTTCAAGGTAGTTTCTGTAGCGAGAACTTTAAACTCTATTCTACCTCTCCCCCGCAATGTGCTTTCGCAAGAATAGCAAGGATCGGGTTAAACTCCGAAGGCCGCATACAGCGCATCGGTTCCCTCTCAGGCCAAATTTTGAGAACATTGGATGGCCGCTCTTCGACAGGGCCGCCATCATCAATCATCGGGCCGATAACATAGCTAGGCAGGTTTAAGCGTTTCACCTGACTAAACATCTTTCTGGCGTAATCCTCCATCTCGCCCAAATTTCTGGCATTTATTGCGATAATTAGCAGTGCTACACCAGCATTGCATCGCCTGCATTGTATTATTTTACTTTCGATATATTCTCCCTGATCTCTTGGAGAAGTTTGAAGTGAAGGATTTACGGGTATTTCCGGCCCGCCTATAATTTTCTGGAAGCGTTGGGTAATCTCCATCGCTGCTGGTTTGAATATCGCTTCTCGTTTCGCAGTCATCGGGTCTCCTGGATCGCCTGCTATTTCACAAGAGAGAACGCACTGCCCTATCCCATGATCCTGAACGAGAATCCTTCCAAGCAGTCCTAACTCTTGGTGTCGGAAAACATAGGCCATTCCGTTGGGAAGCGGCTCTTTGCTAAACGTTACATCCTTTGGTAAGTGAAACTCCTGATTCTTTTTTGGCATACATTATCCATTCATAGTTTCATTGTAATGACAGTATAGCTTTTTCCCTCATCTTACCAAATTTTTCTCTTTCTGATAACGAAAATCTCCCAAAGAGAAGAAATTTTTGACGGTCTGGAAGAAAGGAGAAATACTTGAATTTTTTCTTCTCTTCTTGTATCCTTGTAGTATCCTAAGTTACGATATATGGACAAAAACACTATCTCTCGTGGAGGGACTATAATGAAAGCGATGTTAGAATTAAGCAAAGATAGCTCCGTGCTCCTCAATCAATTTATAAAAAAGGTCCATCTCAATAAAGGGAAACAATATCAGATCTTTCTTGATACCGGAGAATTGCTTACGATTGCTGTGGATCTAAAACAAAGAGCTGATGATGAGGAAGATTCCATAATGAGAGATATCTCCGGCTTTATATCGAAAGATGAAGCAATCATCAATGAACCGGATTTATATGATTCTAACTATGGAAAAAATTCATTATGAGTAAACAAAAATCTTTAGTATATGGAGCGGTGTGGCTGCTTCAACGGAGCTAAATTTCTGAAATCTGAGGATGACCCTGAAACCTAAGCTTCCGCTAGATTTTTAAGAGCCTTCAAAAAAGCCTTCTCAAAATCCCCTCCCCTTTTTTCTACTCCGTAGCCGCAGGAATCCTGTGGTAAAAATGTGAAAATCTTGGCTTTTGGTGAGCCAAGATTTTCAAGCGAAGCGTCATTTTTTCCACAGCAGAAAAAGTCGGGCATCCATTGGAAATTCCGCTTTGTTAGCGATGAAAGTATTCACCTGAATCGCCAACTCATCGCCAACTCATCGCCAACTTTGTTCGAGGCGAAGCTATAATAGCTGGTTCTTCCACTTCCTTTTAACTCTCCAGTTTCTGATTCACCCTAGCATTTACCAATTAAAAATACCATTGATTCTTTTCACCGTAAGAACTTATAATTGGCCTATGTTTGGGATGTTTCTCCTCGCTTTGGCTCAGTATTTCTTCTCAAAAATTATGGAGTTCTTTCAATAAAAATAAGAAATATTCAGAGGAATGAAGAGCTTCCTAACTCATCTTATCAGAATTCCCGGATCGGGAATTTTGATATTTTTTTGTTCCCTCAAATCCTCCCTCTTTTTTTTTACTCCGTAGCCGCATCTTTTGAATGATGCCACGCCCGCCTCCTCAAAAAATTTACCATTTTTTTTAAAAAATTCCAGTCTTTTTCGCTCGCTCTGAGAATAAAGAAGAGAAGTTGTATCCGATCTCAATCTTTTTTATCAAAAAAAATACTATGAAATTAGCTTCATTATTCACAGGCGCAGGCGGACTGGATCTGGGCTTTGAAAAGGCTGGTTTTCATGTGGTTTGGGCCAATGAATATGACCCGACAATTTGGGAAACTTTTGAGTATAATTTCCCCAAAGCAAAACTCGATAGAAGATCTATTGTAAATGTTTCTCCGTTGGACATACCAGATATTGATGGAATCATTGGAGGCCCGCCATGCCAAAGCTGGAGCGAGGCTGGAACAGGCCGTGGGATGAACGATAAGCGTGGCAAATTATTTTTTGAATACATCCGAATTCTTCAAGCCAAGCAACCGAAGTTCTTTTTAGCGGAAAATGTATCAGGCATCTTGCACTCAAAGCATAAAGAAGCTTTTTCAAACATAATGAAAGAATTTGAGAATGCCGGGTACGTAATCTCTTGGAGACTCTTGAATGCAAATGATTATGATGTTCCAGAAGATAGATTTCGGGTAATTATCGTTGGTTATCATAAAAAACTCAACAAGGAATTTGAATTTCCAGAACCGCAAAAATCCAAACCTGTTTTAAAAGATGCCATTTATGACTTGCTATTCGTGAAGCCAGCGAAGTATAAAAACAAAACAAACGGTGATTTGAAAATCCCAAACCATGAATACATGAACGGGGGATTCTCATCCATCTATATGTCGCGAAATCGAGTCAGAGGATGGGATGAACCTTCTTTCACGATCCAGGCAGGAGGCCGCCATGCGCCTATTCATCCTCAAGCTCCCAAAATGAAATTTATGGAACCAAACAAAAGAATTTTTGTTCCAGGAAAAGAAGATTTATACAGAAGGCTCTCTGTTCGCGAATGTGCACGGATTCAAACTTTTCCTGATAGCTTCATTTTACAATACCATAATATTCTCAATGGATACAAAATGGTAGGAAATGCTGTCCCTATAAATTTATCGTTCCATTTAGCCAAAAAAATATATGCTGATTTAAAAAAAATAGACCACTTAGGGTAATCACCTATATCGTTGAAAGTTTCGGATCCAATCGTACCTGCTTGTTCCAAAACACTCTCTGGTATTATAAAAATCCCATTCTTTTCTATTCCTGTGGGAAAAATGTGAAAACCTTGGTGAGCCTAGGTTTTCAAGAGAAGTGCCATTTTTTCCACAGGAGAACGTAATGATTCTAAGTTGGAAAAACGAACCTCCCAATCCTAACAAAAATCATTCAACGGATGCTTTCTCATCTCTTCCTGCAAATGGGAAGTAGTAGCTGCAAGATAGATGGTGGTTGTTTTTATATCGCTATGCCCCATCATTTTGGAAAGAGAATAGAGGTTCACTCCTCCTTCCAGCATCAGTACGGCGAAGGTATGACGCAGCAAATGAGGATAGAAGTAAATCCCGCTCTTTTTGCGGAGTTTCTTCACAAGCCGTTTAATAACATCTTGGCCCATCTGCTGATCTTCACGCATAGCGGTAAAGAAATAGGGGCAGGTCTTTTTGAGCCGTCTGCGGTCTTTCAGATAGGCATGTAAAATTTCGATCAGTTTCCAGCTCATCGGGACAAACCGGTCTTTTTTCCCTTTCCCATACTGAACAAAGAGGCTCCGATTCTCCAAATCCACATCGCTTATCTTGAGCGATCTCAATTCTTTGGCCCGGACTCCAGTGAACATGAACATCGCAATAATCGCGAGTGCCCGTGATCGTTCGAAAGCGTAGTCATAGGGATAGTTTTTCGCCCATTCTAAAAGAGTCATGGCATCCGAATATTTCAAGTGTTCTGGTATCCTTTTCGGTAATTTGGGATAGGGGATGTTTTTGATCGGGTCGTCCTCTAAAAATTTTTTTTGAATGAGCCATGCTATGAATGCCCTCAATGCCTGGAGCCGGTTCTTAATCGTCTTCTCACTCCAGTTCTTCTTAATCTTTCCTTCGAAAATCCACGATTCGATCATATCGGTGGTCATCTCTTTCGGAGTGCTTATTTTCGCGTATGTAAAAAAATATCGAAAGATTTCTCGAAACCATTGGATAGTACGCTGCGTATTGCCCTTGAAAGCAAGAGAGTAATCGCAGAAACGTTGGTGTAAAATTTCGATTTCTGTCATAGCCAGTGCCCTTCGGGTAATGTCATAGGTGCACTGAACGCTCTTTTTTTTGAACCCTTCGCCTGTTTTTTCGCTTATCCAAGCCTTATTTGGTTGCGGGGGTCGGATTCGAACCGACGACCTTCGGGTTATGAGCCTGCTTCCCCGAAGTTTTTCCTCGCTTTTTGGCTTCTCTAAGCTATTTTTAGGTGTTTGTCCCAAAAAGGTTAGCTATTTTTCAGTGCACATCGGGCACTCTATACCATTGATTCGAAAAAGTCAAAAAATTTCTATCTGGTTCAGGCTGTTTTTAATGCCTTTGGTAGAAATGGCAAGATACCTCTGAGTAGTCGTGACATCAGAATGTCCCATCATCTCTTTGAGTTTGTAAAGGTTAAAATCGTTGTCGATCATTTCCCGGGCAAAAGTATGCCGGAGCATGTGAGGCGTGAATTTTACTCCCGCCGCTATACCGACTTTCCTGCAAATTCTGCGGATATCTTTCTGCGTCATCGGTTTGTCAGATTTAGCACCTGTAAAAAAATAGAGCGAAAGGAAGCCTCGTTTCACTTTCTGTTGCATATACTCTGCAAGCATTGGCAACAATTTAGGATGCACCGCTACAGCCCGGTCTTTTCTGCCTTTGCCTTCCCGTACCATGATAAAACCGCTCGACAGGTTTACATCCGAGACCTCCAGATCAAGCAGTTCCTGTAACCGTAGTCCTGCCATCATAAGGGTTGAAAGAATAGCTATGTTCCTGTATTTTTCCAGTGAATAACGCCAGGTATACATCATGGCGTGGTACAATACCTTGCGGGCGTCTTCCGTGCAAATACAACGAGGAAGGATTTTGTCTCGCTTCGGTTTTTCGATGCCTTCCAGCAAGTCTCGATCAACAAAACGGTTCTTCCTACACCAGTCGAAAAAACTCTTAAAATTCTGGCAATGATTCCGAAATGTTTGCGATTTCCAGCCCCGCGCCTCACGCCCATGATACAAAAATTCTCGGATCATGTGAGAATCTATATTTTTTAGTTCTTCCGTATGAGTGAACTCGCAAAACATCATCAGCGTGGAGCAGATGCCTTTGTAGCTTTTAGGCTGCATCCCCCGCTCATAGAGCGCATAGTATTTGAACTGCCGGTCAAGATCAGAAATTTTCATAGGACTAAAATTTAGGAAGTTTTCATTTTCTCAAACACCCGCTCCAGCACCGGCACTGGGCAGCATTGCCCGTGTATTTTCACTCCGTTCCCACTACAGGAGCAGAAAAACTGGAGCTTCCCTGCCTGGATCGCTTCGCTATATTTCCGGAAAAGAGCCGGGTTCCTTCGCCACCTTGCACGGAGTTCTTCAATGAACGCTTGTTGCCAGGAAGCAGTATTGGAGAACCTCATGAGCTGATCAGGCGGCATAAGCATCCGTTCCTGCTGGAACACAGCAGGAAGTTTCGGGTCTACCGAGACTCGGAAGGTTTTCGGGATGGTTATGGATTTCCCTTCCTTCTCCTCGATCACGATCCCCCCAATCTTACGCATCCATTCCGGGAACCAGTGTGTGAACTGGCTCACGAACTTGACAATCGCGTTTTCGTTATTGTTCAAACGGTCACGTATCAAATTGACGATAGAACCTTTATTTCCATAGCCAGAGCGGATATTGAGGAAATACGCCCGTATCTCGTCCCTGTCCGGGAGCTCCAGGACTTCCCGGTACAAACGCAGAGCATTACTTTCACTCAGTTCATTCAGAAACCCGGTCTGTTTCTCCGAAAGAGTGATGCCTAAATATTCGAGGAAAGTACTCAGTTCCTTGATACTCCCGCCTTTCCGAAAGAACCGTTTCCGCTCATGTGCATACTCTGGAAGCGTGAACGCAACTTGCAAATAGTGACCTGCCGCACGTTTTGCGGGTATATCCTCGAACTCCGAGATCGGGATCAGGAACACCGCAGTCTTGTCCGTGAATTTCAGCTCGTACCCGCGTTTCAGAAGGTATTTTTCTTCCCCCAGAGTCTCCATCTCGTCATAGATCGGCGACGTTACGAGGTTGTGGCATTCCATAAGCACCTTTTGGAACGGCGAAGGGGTCTTATCTTTACGCTCTTCGAGGTACTTTTCCCACTGTTCTTTGAGGCTCCACTGCTTTGATGAGGAAAGTGCTTCGAACTGTTTCTTCGCTTCCTCTTCAGGTATCTGCCAAATTGCGGCAAGGTACTGATGAAACGAGTATTTCCGTGGAGCGGTCTGGTACAGATCAAAAATCGTTATGGGCCTGATTTTCCCTTTTGATCGGTAAGGTACTGGCCTTCGTTCAGAGGTAAGGATCTTGATGGACTTGAGGTTGAGCCTGCTCTCTCCCAAAAGGTTCTGATAATACTCATTCACGCTGGATACGGATTCCTTTTCGTCCTCACCACCAGCGTATTCCTCATCTTCGTACCGATCATCACGTTTTCCTTCCAGCGCAGAGATGAGCTGGTCTTTTTTATCTGCAACTCCCAGATTATAAGGTGCAGCTCTTTCTTCCCCTGCAAAAAGCCCTTCTAAATTTTGCAGTTCCAGTGCTTCATCAAAGCTAAGCCCGATCTGTTCCCGCAGATTCTCGACGCGCTGTCGGATAAGGTAGAGAGAATCCATCTCAGCGACATCTTCCAAATCCAAGAGGCTGACTTCCTTTTTTTCTTCTGAAAATACATCCACAAGTGCTTTGATGGGAATATCAAGGATTTGAGGTACCTTATACAAGGTTTCCTGGTAGGGTTGGTCTAAGTGTTTCATAGCAGAGAGGGTTAAAGTATATTGTCGTGCTGTTTTTAGCGAGGTTCCCAGCGTCAATTTTCCGCCTGGTTAGGAGATTATAGGGAGGTTCCATATCATTCGTTTGTGTTTTTTGAGGTGCCTTCAGAGGGCACCTCCTGTTTATAAGGGATGTCCCCTATCAGTAGAGAGAAAATATCCTGGTCTGGCAGGAATAGATGAGGTACCACACAAAGGATTTTCCTTTCATACTCTGGTCTTTTTTGTAAAAAAATGTTTTGAATATCTTCTTTGCGCTTATCCTCCATGGTTAAAAACACGATTCTGCGGTTTTCTTTGCCAGAGAGGCATTCTATATATTGTTCCAGTTTTTCTCGTATCTCAGGAAAATCATGTGTCCCCATATCACTTTCCAGAAGCAACGAACAAAACGCTTCTCCCTCTTTCAGCAAAGCGACCCCCCCATCGGATTCTTTTGTACCTATGGGAAAAGGAGGATACCACCGAAGCTGGATACCCCGCTTCGTGCAGCTTCGGAAAAGGTGCGTGAGAAACAAAGCTGTTATGGAATCGTGCATAAGTATCCCTGGCTGGATCTTATGGTATGGGCTTTGTGCATTAGAAAGGAAATAGTATTTTTGCCTCCCTGTTTTGGTCGGATAGGAATGAAACTCCAGGTAGCCTGCTTTTGCCAGATTCCGCAAAATTTTTTGGGCAGAGCGCAGTCTGTTTTTTATACCTTTCCCGACAATACCACCAGCAACCAGGATATGCGCTGTGGTCATTGTCAAGGCTGAGAGTTCCAATATTTCCATACGGTTAGGCGTAAGAAATGTTTTAGGATTTTGCATAGGATTTGGGGTGAAGAGATATACGGATTCGAATCTCGATATGGGTTATGGTATGACTGGTGAACCTCTTGAGAGTCTGCTTCGCTTGTCGCATAGAACGGCTCACAATCTTGAATTGCTGACCACTTCCAAGCGTGAAAATAAAAATGCAAAGGTATTTCATATTTTATGGGAGAGGAAATCTGGAATTGAAAAATTTGGCAATCTCGGCCTCGACTTCAGCACGCGGCCTCGCATACTTTTTTCTTGAACCCTCGCTGATCATGTCTTTGGAATTTTTTTCTTTTTTGGGTTTATGGTGGATATTATGGAACGAGATCGTATAGGGCCTTTGGCTCCGTATAAGCCGCAAATACCCATAATACGGCGGCAAGCCCGTAAGATCCTGCGCTTTCAGTTCAGGGAAATATGGCGCCAATTTTTTCGCATCCTCATGTCCGACGGCATACGTGACAAGCGTGTTTACATTCCCGAACAAAGCGTCCGCAAACGCGCCAAGCTGCGAGAGGTGCTGGCACGCGAGCACTAGGTTGATCCGATACTTCCTGCCCTCAGAAAGGAGCGTCTCTACCAGCGCAGCATTGCTTCCGATGAAATGCTGAAGCTCATCTATCACAAGAACAAATCGCTTCCGATCCTTGAGTGCTAGCTTCGCACGGCTGAACGCCGCTACTTTCAAGTGCGAGAGGAAGAAATTCCCAAGCAGTTTGGAGTTCTCTTCGCCCATGATGCCTTTGGGAAGGTTCAAAAGCAGAATTTTCGAGCTATCCAGGCATTCCCGCAGATCCACGAGATTCTCACTCTGGCCCAGGATATTTCTCATCATCGGAAACATGAGAAAGCGATTGATCTTATTGAGGATCGGGGCGATAGACTCGATCCTGAGCCTGGCTGGCATGGCCCGATACTCTGTAAGCCAGAACTCACGAAGCATAGGGTCAGAAATCCTACTGACGCATTTTTTTCTATACTCAGCGTCTAGCAGAATCCTTGGTATGGAAAGCATAGAGGCTTCTGGTAAACCCATCAAAGCGGAAACTGCATGGGTAAGGATATACTCGGTCCTTGGACCCCAGCTCTCGGCGAATAAAGTGTGGAAGCTATCCACGACAGCGGAAATGGTCTGGTTTGCATCCAGAGCAGACTGGAGCACATTGAACGCGACTGGGTACTCCGTATCCGTCGGGTCAAGAAGGAGAGTCTCTCTGCCTTGCGGCACGGACGCGAGAACCTCATTTATGAGGTCGCCATGCGGGTCAAGGAGCCCCACCCCGACCCCTTCACGGATAAGCCCGGTAATGAGATGGAACAAGAACGTGGATTTCCCAGACCCTGTCTTCCCCACAATCGCTGTATGCCGCCTGAGATCAAATTTCGAAAGAGAGAAATGCCTTTGAGGCTTGAGCGATCTTCCTACAAGAATCCCTGTCTTGCTTTCTGGCAAGAGCGACGGGAGGATTTTGAAGGGCGACATGGAAAGCTCAGGAATGGATGCGCCTTCATGAGGCAGAGCCACGATTCCCGCCAATTCTTCAAGGGAGAGCGTGGATGCGGACACGAGCTTCCGTTCGCGGATAGAGCGCAAGTTTCGTAAAATTTCCCCCATCTTGAAATCGTTGAATTCAGCAATCGTAAACTGGGCGAAACTCGTATATATCTCCTTTATCGCTGATTGCTTTCCCTCACAGACGAGCCGTACCGTAACCAGAAACCCAAGCTGTGAAAGCTTGCTTCTCGCTGCCTGCGATGCTGATTCTCGCCCATGCCCCCGATGGTCTACTTTATTGCGGTCAGCCTCCGTAATGGGGCTCCCTGGCGTTCTTCGGATACAAAGAAGCAAAAACAAACGAATCCAGAAATTCTCATAAACAAAGCGGATGAACGCATCCTTGAACTTCCAGCATCGTCGGAAGATGAGCCAGGAAGAGAGCGCGTCATTGATAGCGAGCGTGTCCATCCCCTTCTTGCGCCACACAAACGAGAGCGGCCTGCATACTACTTGGATGGCCCGTGTTTCCTTATCTTCTGTTTTCCTGAGGACAGCGAACAAGTTTTTGCAGGACTCGTTCCAGACCCGATGGAGCGTATCTGCGAATTGCGAGTACCGCCTGATTGGAAAAATCGAAGCGCAGCTCAAAGTAAGGTGCGAAAGAAACGGGTCTTTCAAGGAAGACGCTCTGTCTGTCCTTTCTTTGACTCTTGCGCCTGGGTAATGGGTTTCGAAAAGATGCGCTACGAGATTTTTGTGCTTTTTCCTGCACCAGATTGCGATCTCGATTTTCCTGCGGATGCTCCATATTTCGAAGGAAAACGTATCAGAGAGCGCATGGAACGCTGAGAGGATTTGCTCCATCACGATGGGAGAAATCTTGTTCTCAGAACTTATCTGGTTTTCTAGCTCGATGATGAGGAAACACATCTCTTGTGCCATGGAAAGAAGAATTAGAGTTTTTTTCGGAAATCTTCACCCTGTACCTCAATGATGAAACTGCGGCACATCTCGTATATGCGTGACGTGATCCTTCCTGGCCTCGCAATCGACGAACTTTGGAGGCTCTGTTCGTAGCTCTCTGGCGAAAAGTTCGAGGTGAAGAAGGTCGGGAGACGATGGTTCAGGCGGTAATCCAGAATTCCGGTCATAACCTCGTTCTTCCAGGGCGTTATCTTGGTCGCTCCAAGATCGTCCAGAAACAGGCACTTTACTTCCATGAATTTCCGATACTGCGCTTTTTCCGATATGGCATGGTTCTGATATGCCTCACGGATGCGAAAATACATCTGCTCTTCGGTCATGAAAATACACGGTACCAGGTATCTTTGGATGAGTTCATTACAAATAGCAGACAAAACATGGGTCTTGCCTCGTCCTGATCCCTCTGACCAGAGATACATGCCTGTCCCCTGCTCCCGAAATTTCTGAAAACCGTCCAGGTAGCGATTGGCCGTGAGTTTTAAGGGTTCCTGGCCGTCCAAAGATGCCAGTGTTTTTTCCTTCCAATGAACAGGTATTTCAGAAAATGTGAGGCTCTTCCCAATTTCCTTCCGCCGTTTCTTTTTCAAAGCGTCCTGTACTTCCTGGCTTTGGCACCATAGCTTGAATGCTTCATTCCCCTGATCGCAAGCACAGTATTTGGGGCCAATCAGGCCACAGAATGGATAGTAAATCGCTTCTGAAAGGATGCCTCTGTCCATACATTCCAGGCATGAAGGTTGAGTATTTTGGAAAGACATAAAGGGAAAAAATAAGGGATATACTAGCGAACCCAGTGCTTCCTGACCGGCGGGAAGAGCTGGCACACTTTGGTATTCAGGGCTTTCGCGAGTTTCTGCCGAGTGGATGGGTGCGGGCGCACGATCTTGTCGTTCTCGATCGCTGAGATCGTCGCCTTGTGTACCCGCGCAATCGTAGAGAGGGACTCCTGGCTCAGACCATCCCGTTCACGGTAGTACCGAACGCGGTTTTGGATTTTCCACATATACAAAGAGATTACGTGAGTGTTATCTAAAAATTACACAAACCAGATCATAAGCGGTTCTTAGGTTTCCTGCAACTCTTTTCTCTTGACTTCCCGAACATTGCCCGCTAAACTTTTTGCACAAACTTTACGGAAACGCGAAGAAAACACGAACCCCATTTCCTATTTTCGCCTTTTACAATGCAGGTTTCACCATCTTGAAGTATAAGAATTTCACCATACCATATTCGAATGTCCAAATCGCCCTATAAAAGAATCGGAGAGAAAATCAGACTTGCGCGTGAACAGGCTGGTTTTACCCAGGAAGAGGCACGGAAAATGATCGGCTACAGCGACCGGGTCTCGCTCTCGATGCTCGAAAATGGCAGAAAATCGCCTTATCGGAAACTGCCGGAAATCGCTCGTATCACCAAGCGCCCCTTGTCATGGTTTTTAGAAGAAAACAAAGAATTAGATGCTCTCATCTGGAAGGCGCGGCAGTACGATATTTTGGTGGCACAATTACAGAAACTTCCATTATTGCGGTTTCCACGCCACTACACTGAGCTGGATGCACAGGAAATAGAGAACGAGCTTACGCGCTTTGGGGTCATGGGACCGAAGTTCCAGAAGCTTATCAAAGACTGGCCAAAGCTTCGAGAAGAAGAGAAAGCAGAAATTCAAGAGACGGTACAGAGTCCCAAAGTAAAGAATTAAAATTCAATATCCAACCAGAGGTCGGACTGGTCTGTCTCTCTGATTACGAATGAAACGATTACTTTGTTGCTTTCGCTTCCTACGTAAAACACGTGGTTTCTTAAAAAACAAATGATCTCGCAGGCCTTGCTACCGCCGTGATTCAGAATTTCGATTTATAATCATTTTATTAACAATAACCACTGCTAGCAAGAAGGCGATCAGGATGATTAGTCCCCAAAAAGCAATATTACTCGAATAAAAAGGGATAAGAGGCATAACAGATGGACCAAAATGGAAAAATATCCATCGATAGTGTCTATATGAAAAGAAAGCTCCATAGGCTGGTATAATACCCGCACTGAGGATATTAGCAACTATCAAATACAGCCATGCCCATCGGTTCAATATATATCCGCTTTTTTGGATCACTTTCGCTTCTATGAAAATGGTTAAAACCAACATCAAAAAATCGCATTCATACAGTGGCAAAAAAATCAAAATTATTCCTGCCATAAAGGAAATCAAATTCATAGCTATCGTTAAGTTGATGGATTTTAATATTTTGAGAAGAATTTTTTCTTCTTTGTAATTTGTAATCAAACGTACTGCAAGATATTCGATAAAAAGACCTATCAAAATCATCCATACAAGATAAGGCTCAAAAATATAATATCCCCACGCTCCATCGGCCCAGCTAAAAGTCGCCCAGAACATGAAAACCATGAAGAACAGTATTTTGCCCATATTGAATCTCCTTGTAATACACGAAGGTCAAAACCACAACGCCTTTCACTTCGAGCTTATCTTATCTGACGGATTTTGTGGATTCTCTTTCTCGTAGCCGCTCCACTTCATATTGTAGCTCAGGCAAAGCCAACTCCCTCTTGGAAGATGTCTTGTCGGATTTAGTGATGCCGAGTTTCTCAAAGAAGGTTTCAATAGCATCCTGCTCCTTTTTCAGATCTTTGGCTGACATGGCTCGGTAGTGGTCTTCATTTCGGAGACGCTGCCGTTCTTGGAGCTCGGCAAGCTCCTTGCGCAAAGCGGCGGCCTTTTCATCCACAGCTTTCCGCATTGCTTGTGAAACCTTCATGCCGAAGCGCAGGCCATTACGGGTAAGGATGTCTTCGATCTCTCGCAGGGTTTGTTTGTCCATGTGGTGGGTTGAACCATCTTCGCCTTTAAAGTTCCAATGCGCCACTTGCTCACGAGGGCAGACTGCCAGTTCCACCAAAGAGGAGATGGGCTGGCAGGAAAAAAAATTGGCTGCACGCACCGTCATCTCCTGGCTAGTAATGGCCGTAAAAAAAGCATCCAGTAAAATCATGGGGTATCTCCGTGAAGTTGGTGATAACCAGGCAGTCTCTGTCACAACAGTCGGCGGCTGCAATAGCCTCTAAAATTCCGGATGGAAATGCGATAAAATGTAGTCGCAAGTCCGAAGAATAATCAGAGTGGCATAATCATGAGAGATACGAAGGCGCAACCTTGTAATGTGCTCACTATAAAGAGAAAAAAGACTATTGCTTGGATCAGTATACGCGCTTTCCAACGAGGGAGCCGATGCTGAAGGTACCATAGAAGAATCAAAAACACCATCGGGAAAATGAGAAAATATATCACAGGTGTTACTGTCTCTATCAGGAGCCATGCCCAACGGGCGATAGGCCGATAGTGCTGTAAATAAGGATTGTCTGGTGATCCCCATGTTTCTACGAAAAATTTTGTTGCATTCATGTAGAATAGTGCAAGAAGAGTCAGAAAGCTAGAATAGAGCAGACACAAAACCAAGAATAGTCTCTTATGCCCGCGAGGCAACTTGTTTTGAAGCCCTAAGTACAAAGTTTTTACCTTTTCGAATTCCTTCTCCACTGGAACGCCTGACTTCAATTGAGTTTGAAGAAAGTAAAGATCCCCGTCCAGAGGACGGGTTTTGCTTTGCCCCCTGGAAGGGGGCTGAAACGCTGACCTCTAAAAGAGGTCAGCGGAGTTGTCCCCAAAGGGACATTACTAACGACCGTCTCTCTCTAAACGTTTCTCTTTGTCTTCCTGATATTTAATATATTTTCGGATCATTTCTTCATCAAAGCCTACGGTATCTACACAGTAGCTTTCGGCCCAGAAATGATTGCCCCAATAGGGTTTCTTTTTGAGAAAAGGGAATTGTTTGAAAATCCGTATCGCCGTCCTCCCTTTTATCGTTCCCATGAATTAGGAGATAGAAACCTTGGGCGGAACCATTGCCAAAAGATGTACGTGATCTTTCTGAACGTTAAGCTCTTGTACTTCGCATTCTAATTGCCCTGCAAAAAGTCGAATGCAACTGTACACCTCTTGAGCCACTGGACCATCCATCACTCTGAATCGGTATTTGGGTGTCCAGATTATATGATATTGACAATGCCATATCACGTGTGATAACATCTTGAACCTGCTCATAATATTTACTCCTTTTGTTGTTGTGGGGACAACTCAATTGGAGTTTAACATAGAGCAGGCTTTCTTTAATTACGATCAGAGGCAGAGCCTTTTGTCTCTGACCACGTCCAGAGGACGTGGTTTTCTAAGTTGGAATAAAATTTATCTCTAGTCTTGCGTAAGCTATAAATTATTTGTATTTCTTCGGCAGTAGGGATTTCCTGGAAGGGATCACGCCACTTCAAAAATTGCTTCAGTATTCCCATTTTTTGCTTTCTTTCAATTTGTCAGGTGCTCATCTTTCTATAATAATCTTTGGCCATCTTCGTCACTCGCACCACAAAATCCGTCTTGGCTTTGGTATATAAAACACGGTCATGGCAAAGCGATGCCGAGAGCCTCAGTTTGAGATTTTCGTATTCTTGTGCGATTTCAGGATGCTCAATGAGGTAATCTCGAAACAAGAGCCGGTCCCAATGTTCAAAGTGCCTTTCGACTATATGGATGTGATGGGTTCTCCTTCCTTCTTGGTCGCGTTTGATGAAAAACGCATAAAAAGGCGGAGTATCGTCTCCCCAGGTGGGCCGCCAGAAATAATCATAGCCCTGCGCTTCTAAAATAGGTGCTACTTTTTTTTGGGTCTCTTCGAGCGAGACGGCTTCGATCAGCATATCCACGATGGGCTTTGCGGAAAGCCCAGGCACCGCAGTACTCCCGAAATGTTCGATTCGCCTGATGATATCTTTCGGAAGGCACGAAAGAAGATGCTGCTTCTCCTCTTCGAATAACTTTGGCCATCGGGCATCATAGGGCACAATAGCGACTTCTTCTTTTACCACTCTCTGGATTTTTTCCTGCAATGTTTCCATCGGATATTTCCGGATTATTTCCATGCCTGGAGCTCAATGAGGTTCCCTTCAGGATCAGAGCAATACACGAAGGTCAAAACCCCAACGCCCTTCACTTCGGAAGAACTGATCTCGCCGACCTTGCTACCGCCGTGCTTCAAAATCTCAGCCATAGCCTCTTCGACGTTGTCTACCTCGAAAGCCAGGTGCATGATGCCTTCACGGTTGGCAGCAGTCGGGGGTTTAGGTTGGTTCTGGGAGTATTGATAAATCTCCAGGGTCGGGCCCTTTTCTCCGAAGCCTGGAAGTCGCAAATGCATACCTGTAAAATGGGCATTGGGCACACCAGTTCCTTTATCAAGCCACGGCCCTTGGAGGTCTCGTTCAGGCGGTACTGGCACGCAGTTTAAGACATCTTGATAAAACTGGGCCAGCTTGCGCCAGTTTTTCGCAATGATATTCGTATGTTTGTATTTTGTTCCCATATTTTCCTCCCAAACAATATATTGGCTGCTTAAAAACGATAAATTTTTCTTTTGCTTCTTTCCTCCATTGTATACAATGGAAAAAATTTTTCAAGGAGAAAGCCATTGTTGAATGAAGCGGAAAAAATTCTGACGCAGAAATTTCGATACCATGCTTTTAAAGAATACCAAAAACAGGCTATTACCAACACGTTGGAAAAAAAAGATTCTCTCATCATTATGCCAACCGGGAGCGGGAAATCGCTCTGCTACCAGATCCCGGCACAGATGTCGGACGGGGTTACCATTGTCATTTCGCCCCTGATCTCGCTCATGAAAGACCAGGTAGATCAATTAGTTGCTTTTGGCTTCAGTGCTACCTATATCAATAGCACCCTGAGCTTACAAGAGATTCAGAAACGAATGGCTCAGATGGCTGCGCTCGACTACAAGCTTGTTTATATCGCACCGGAACGGCTGGATACTTCTCAGTTTCAGCGGATATTCCAAATTTTGGCAGTGGAAAGAAAAATAAGCCTCATCGCCATAGACGAAGCGCACTGCGTCTCGCTCTGGGGCCATGATTTCCGGCCCTCGTACCAGAAAATCCATCTCATGCGGCAAAACCATAGCATTCCCTTTATGGCTTTAACAGCGACCGCGACGGAAAAAGTGCGCGAGGACATTACGAGCGGGCTTCGGCTCAAAGACCCTACGATCATTACCGGGAATTTTGACCGCCCGAACCTCCGGTATCTTTGCGTACATCCACAGGATAAAGAAATGTATCTTCTCAATTACTTGAAGGATAAAAAAAGAGAGATAGGAATCATCTATGCCGGAACCCGGAAAACCGTAGAGCGGGTTTCCAAGCTTCTGAAAAATAATAATTTCAATGTCACCTATTTTGACAATGTTAAATCCGACCCCTTGTAATTAAATGGATAGCTAAAATTTTTATATTTATTTTTTGTTAAAGATGACACAAACTTATTGTCCAAAAATAGAAACCAAAATGGATAATAAAGAAAGTTAAGTCTAAGTAAATTGGTAGCGACGACGCTCTTGTCTACGTCTACAGGCTTTAGAGCGAGAACGATTAAGAAAATGCTTGATGACAATATGTATAGCATCTTCAAGAGTCAATGTAGGCAAAGGAAGTACAGCTTTGAGCAATTCTCGAATATTGGCAATGGAAAGAGACGGTAGATTGCTTATTTCAAGTTCTCTGGATAGCTCTGGATCTCGTGGATACTGAACAGCCCAATCAAGTTTGATTTCAGAAGCAAACCATAAAGCTAGTGAAGTCAAAGCAGCATGATGCATCCAAGCACGATATTTACGAGCTACCAACTCGTCCCAACCTAGCTCTGATTTAGCATCCTGAAAAGTTCTCTCGACGAAGTATCGTTTACATCGGTAGCATGCCATTTCTTCCAAAGAAGTTGAGACAGGAAGATTGCTTAGAGAAAATCTGTATTCACCGTTTGACTCTTGTCTTACAAACAAAGATTCTTCTAAAATTTTTCCATTATCAGCTACAATCCATACACGTCGAGTAGCGCATTTTATGGTAAGTCCCCCTCTTTCAGTATCGCGTGCAAATACCCAGTCGAAGTGTAAAGTTTCTATCAAAGAACGTGGTTCTACAAACTTCTCTTCACTCAAAACTTGATATTTTGAATAAGGCCGTCCTTTTCTGCCTTCGGGGGTTTGTGGTATTCCAACCACAGGTCTGTTCAGATAGATCGGTGTAGTTGAGTGTATGTCTGCTATGTAAAGAATATTTTCATCATTCAGACCTATACGGAATTCTGTATCACAGCCATATACACTGTCGCAGTCTACGATCTTAAAAGGGAAATGGTTTGCTTTGGCTGCTTTGACCATATCTAAGGCAATCTGTGGCTTGCTCTGAAATACTCTATCTTCTGGGATATGCCATCGTTTACGCAATTGAGCATGAGCTTCATCAAACCATACAGTTGGAATATATAGCTCTCCATCAACCATTGTCCATGTTCCTGCCTGATAATAACCGATCATAACACCAACTTGCCCTTGATCTACTTTCCCTAGATTGCCTAGATATTGTCTGCTGGCACCCGCACTGTTTTCTCCAAATCTTCGATCTCCGCTTTCATCTACGGTAAGTACGCCTCCATGCATCTGTGGATATTTTTTTATTTCTTCCTGTATCTGCTCAAACACTGCTTTAGGCTCCCATGGTGAATCAGACATAAAATGTTGCAAATTTTGTCCATCATCGTGTATACTTATAACACGACGAGCGATTTCTGCATAATTGCGTCTGCAGTCCATGGTCAGTAAACCTTTCAAGTATTCTAATGCATATTCGCTTGTATCTTTTCCGCCTTTACATTTGAACAAAGAATGAAACCGTTCCCATATGCGGTGCAAGCGAGCAGCTAAATCTTTTATTGCCGCTATATTCAATCCCCAACGTTTTGCATTCAATACACTATTGTCTCTGGCTGCTGTTAAAGTCATTTTGTATCTCCATTATTTTAAATTTTATTAATTTTTACGGAGATACTTTTTTATCAAATTTTGATTTTCATTTCAAACTATTAAATCATAAATTTTTCGTAACTATTTGGCAATCAACAACTGGAATTTAACATTGTCAAACTATTACCATGCAGGTTTGGAAGACGATGTGCGCCATACCGTGCAAGAGGCGTTTCTGGGCGAGAAAATCAATATCGTAGTTGCGACCAATGCGTTCGGCATGGGGATCAATAAACCCAATGTCCGGTTTGTGATCCATTACAATATGCCATCATCCTTGGAAAGCTATACCCAAGAAGCAGGCAGGGCCGGAAGAGATAACGAAAAAAGCGATTGTTTACTGCTCTTCGGGCCGGAAGATCGGGGGCTCCAAGAATATTTCATCAATGGGAATAACCCGCCCTACAGCCTCATTGAATATGCGTATCAGGAAATCTGTAAAGCGGAAGGGAGTGTGACCGAAGAAGGGCTTCTTGTGCTCTGCAAGTCCCAGAGAGAAGCGAACACCATGAGCTTGCGGTCCGTTGCCAGTATCCTCCAAGAGCACGGGTATGCGGATATGGAGTACGAAGGCGGGAGTCGGATCATCTATCCTTTAGATCGAAGGAAACCTCTCGATATCCCCAAAGAAATGTTAGAACAAAAAAGGGAAATCGCCTTCCAAAAACTCGCGAAAATAGAGCGTTACGCCCAAAGCAAGAAATGCCTTCGGAACTTTATCCAAACCTATTTTGGGTTTTCTGAAGTTGCCTGCAATAACTGTAGCTTTTGTTTTGAAAATAAAGCTCCCCAGATTTCGGAATCTTCGGAAGAAGAGAGCGATGTAAGGAAAATAATCCTGGACTGCGTCCGTACTCTGCCGAAGCATTACGGGCTGTATACCGTGCTTGGCGTTTTAACCGGTGCTTCCTATAACAATATTTTTGAGAAAAACCTCCATCGAAACCCCATGTATGGCGCACTGTCAAGCTCTCCAAAAGATACGGTCCTCGCTGAAATCTCCGCTCTTATCGGAGAGGGTCTACTCATAAGAAGCAATGATCAGTATGGGGTACTTTCAATCACCAAAGATGGCAGGAAAACTTTAAATCAAAAGCAAAAGAAAACACTTCTTCCCAAAAAAGAGACTCACGATACAAATAAAGAAAAGAAGCCGGTTAAGAAAAAAGGAGAAATGGACGAAAGAGTGGAAACTGGCTACAATAAAACCCTCATGGACGAGCTGCAAACGTACAGATTCCGGAAAGCCGTTGAACACAAGGAATATCTCCAGCTTATTTTGAGCGATAGAACACTCAAAGAGCTTGCTTTTTATCTCCCAACCACAGAAGACGCGCTTCTTGGTATCTACGGCATTGGGCCGAGCAAAGCCCAAAGATTCGGGCAGGATCTTCTTGAGCTCGTGAAAAAATATGCCAAGAGCAGCTAGTAAGATTACAAATTATTAGATATTTTAAAGAGCTTCTATTTCCCTGGGCGTACAGCGAATGCCCTGCCGCAGACCTTTTGACTCCGGTTATAACGGCTTTCTCTGCCCGTGTAGAAATCGAATGCCCAGGAGATCGGGGAATTTTTGAGATTCCCGGCCCATACCCACCAACCGATCATTTTAAACATAGGAGAGAGATTCCGCTTGCCTTCCCCGCTCTCATAGAGAGACCGCAATTCTTTTCTCGTGGGCATGCGCCACCCATTGCCATAGCGAAATGTGCTGATACTGTCAACCCATGCCTTCGCCTCATCCCAATTCATATCTTCATCCCGCCCTACAAGCCACTCAAGGCAGGTTTTAGTATCCCGGATAATACCTAATTCCTTGAGCATATATCTTGGCGCTTTCGGTTTTGCTGCTTGCGGCATTCTTGCTTCAGGGAGCCATATTTCTGGCTTTTCTTCCAAACGCTTTTCTCTATGGACTCTTTCTTCTTCCGCCTTTTTCCTCTGCATTTCTTCCTCAAGTTTTCTTCGTTCTATCTCTCGCGTCTTTCTTTCTTCCTCACGTTTCTTGATGAGAATCGCTCTTTGCGCCCATTCTTCCTCGGACTTTTGATCTCTCGCTAGTTCAGTTTTTTTTGTTTTTTGCGCTTCCCATTCGGTTTTCTCTTTTTTTTGTTTTTCCCTCTCCATTTCCTGCCTGACGAGTTCAGCCTGCTTTTTATCTATGGAGAAACGTACAGACTTTAAAGCAATAGGTTTCGATAATTGATTCTTCTGCACTGAGGCTTCCAAATCAGCAGACTTCGATTCCGGCTGTTCCAATATTAGGACTTCAGATTGAGAAGTAAGTAGTTCCTTAATCCATTCCTCGGCCTTCGCAGGTCTCATTTTTCGATCTTTATTGAACATCTTTTGCAAAACCTTCCAGGCCGTTCCCGAAAGAGTCTCGATTTTGGGCGGCTCAACCTCGCAAACAAGCTTCATATAGTGTTCGAACGAGGTTCCCTGGAATGGATGGTATCCGGCGAGCATTTCATAGGCCACAACACCCAGCGCCCAATTATCTGTTGCCGCCAGACAGGGCTGGCCCAGATATTGCTCCGGTGCCATGTAAGGAAGCGTCCCGCTAATATCTCCATTTCTTTCTTTGCAAGCACTGCTGCTCAGAATTTCAGTCGAAAGCCCAAAATCCGTCAAAAAAACTTTTCCATCCCTTTCCCTAACCAGGATATTTTCGGGCTTTAGATCTCGGTGTACGATTTTGTTCTCATGCGCAAAATCCAAAGCAAGAGCCACAGGCATCAACAATTTTCCTACTTCCTCCATCGGCTTCTGAACTTTTTCCATGAGAATTCTTCTCAAGTTTTTCCCATCAATAAAATCCATCACAAGAAAATACTGTCCGTTGTTATCTTGATCCAAATCCCTGTATTGAACAATATTTGGATGGACAAGTCTCATGAGCAATCGCTGGTATTCAATGCGTAAGCGAGATATAGCCGTTTCGTCCAAGTCTTTGTGCAGAAACTTGATCGCTACCGGGGTTTGGCCTAGCAAATGAAAGCCTCGATATACTTCTCCCTGCCCGCCTTTCCCGATTTTTTCCAAAATTTCGTACTTGCCCTTCAGAACTTGCGCCTGAGAAATCGAACTCGATAAGGAAAGCCCTAACTCTGGCAGGATTCTCTCAAGCTCTTCCTTGACCATACTTTGTGAAATAGCCTCTTTTCTTTGCGCCTCGCTTCCCGCCATTTGGAATGACTCGATTTCTTCGATCTCTTCCACGATCTCGCCCACAATAGGCCGGATTTCATTGAGCATCCGTTCCAAATCTTCGGCTTTCCGGTCTTGCTCTTCCTCTGCCTGATCTTCAAATTTCGCCAGGGCAAGCTTGATCCCTCCAATAGCTACTCCCGCTCCTGGTATCGAGGAACAGGCTATATCCAAAATAGCATTAATAGAATGGCTATGCCTTCGATACCATTTCCAAATTCTATTATCCGAGGCCATACAGGACTCCTTTCCAAGAGCAGGGTCTGCCATTACTATATTTCAAAAGCTTTCGATGAGTTCCTCTCAATTCTGGAAACGCTCTGGTATTTTTTTGAGTATTTTCAATTGATAAATCTCTAATATGGTAAAACTTTTTCTTCAATATATTGAACACCAAACCAATCGCACAAACAAGAAAAATCCCCGAAACCTGGCTCACAGATGAAATGAAGCCATTCTTTTGCCTTCAAGCCAATGGCGGTCTATAAATTTGTTGAACTTCTTCTTCCCTCGAAAGTTATCTTTCCTCAATTTCTCCCATACCTGGCGAAAGACCGGTTCCCGCATTTTCTCCCGGATAATCTCGTCCCATTCCGATCGTTGCTGCCTAGAAACGCATTTCACGATATGGCCGGCATACCATTCATCGAAATCGAGCCAGAAAAGGCTTTTGGACCAATGAAGAAGCCGGTTATAGCATTCCTCATCATTTTTTTGGAGCATGGCGAGATCGAAATTCGGATTGGTAAGGAAATCCTGGAATTCTTTACCCTCCTGATGGATCTCATCGAATCTGTTCTGGAAATTCTGGAGAATAAGTATTTCCTGCGCTTTTCGTTCGCGGTAATGCTCCAATGTCTGCACAATAGTACTGATAGCATTCAATACGAGGGTAATGATCGCTGCTATGGCAACCGCATCTTCCATAATTTGTTATATAAGCGCATATCAAAACTATTATACACGAATTGTTTGCAAATGGCAAGATTTGGCATCATGGAAATCAGGAGGGAGGAGAAGTTTTTGGATTTCTTCAACAATCACTTTTGTACCATTATCTCCGAATTTCTCTACGATTTTCTTCTGGCTGAGAACGAGTTCTGGCCAGGTGTCGCTCACGGCAAGAAATCTTTCTACTTTCTCTCTCAAAAGGTTTTGGTCTTTCTGGCTATACTCGGAAATTTTGATCATCGCCAACACTATCTTGATCATCTCTTCTTCATCGAGATTTTTCTTGAAATCAAGTTCATAGAGTTCTTTCCATTGGAAAGAGTGTTTTATAGCATTGTGGTCCACAAAAATTTCGAGGTCTTTCCAGTTCGAGTCGCTTTGGGGAGGAAGACAGAATATCGGGAGTTTATCAAACGCATCATAAAAAATCTCGATCCCGGGCGTCGTCAATAAAGCCGGAGAGCGATAGAGTTCCTCCAACATGCTTTTTCGGTCTAGCATCCGAAACTGGAGACGATCATCCTCTCCGAATTTTTTTCGACACATCTGTATCACCCGCTCCCGGCCAGTAACCAGGACATTCGCAAACCGACTTTGGAGGATAGGCAATAGAGCCTTTAGGATCACGAAAGGGTACTGGCTGTTAGAACCAACTTGAATGAAGGGGCACTCCATTCCGCCAAAATTCACGATTACCTGGTCTCTTTTCGGAAGCCGAGAAAAGGTATCACTCCTGATTGGCCCTACGAGTTGAGCGTTTTTGAGTCCATATTCATGGATCTTTGGTTCCACTCTTCCGAAAAATTCCTGGCAGAAATAAAGTGTGGCGTGCTCCACACTTTCCGGGCATTTCGGCCAGAACCAGAGCAACGTGTCTATCAGGTAATAGGTGCATCCCGCCAATTTTGCCAAACCACCGAGCGGGAAATCCATGACATTTATAAACAGATCGGATCTCTTCAAAAGGGACAAGATTTTTTCTTTATCGCTATGCTCAAAATTGTGGATTTCATCGAACGAGTGAAGGCTGGCTAAATCGAACGCTACTCCACTGCCAAAGAATATTTTATGCACATCGGAAAGCGATTCCGATATGGCGAGCATCTTCGAAACCGGGCCAAATCCGAAGGCTTGGGCTGTAAATACGATGGTTTTCACATCTTTCCTCCAAAACTATGAATACAATTTCTCTACCGCTTCAATTTTCTTTTGGGCAAATACGAAAATATACATTTGTGCAGTCACCTCAATGCTGCTATGCCCTAAAAGCTCGCTTACGAGTTTGAGGTCATTTGTTTTCTCATACAAACTTGATGAAAATCCATGCCTTAGCGAATGAGGATGGAATCTCTCAGGATTTTCAATAGCCGTACAGAGGGAAAGAACCCGGCGGAAAGCAACATAAAGACTGGATCGGTTGAAATATTTTTTCTTGTGAGAAGACAGGAAAAACGGGGCATCATCTTCTAACGGTTCTCCCCAATTTTTTTTATATATGCGGTATTCCTCGACTGCTCTGCTCGCATTGGTATTAAGCGGCACGACCCGTCTGCTGTGAGGAGTTTTCCCTCGTTCGACAAAAACATGGGGATAGAAAGCCCCATTGGAAACGACATGAGAGCAGGAAAGATGAGCAATTTCGGAGATACGAAGCCCTGTATTGAGTCCCAGAACAACAAACATCCAATCTCTTATCCCTGTTTTTCCCTGCTGCTTCCTTTGACTGGCTGCTTTCAAGATTTGCTTTACTTCTTCTCTTGTCGGGCAGATCACTGGGTCAACATTGTATTTTGGGAATTTTTTGATATTTTGTCCTTTTCTGAGTTTTGATGAAATTTGAAGAGAAGAAAAACGATGAGGAATTCGCATGGAAATAAGGGTTTACAGAACGAGAAAAAAAATGGAAAGAAATGCAAACGAAAAATTGAAGGATAGACAGGATTCGAGTTTTAGCTTAAAATGAAAAGGGTTACAGAAGATTTTTATTTTTAAAATATTTAACAAAACTCAGATATTGATGAATTTTAAATTATATAAAATATAAATCAAGGAAAATTTTAAAAATATCTCATTTGACATGATCTTCGCAAAGAAGGTATGCTAAG
The DNA here is from genome assembly GCA_938003875.1 of uncultured bacterium. Classification (GTDB taxonomy): domain Bacteria; phylum Planctomycetota; class Uabimicrobiia; order Uabimicrobiales; family JABWCH01; genus JABWCH01. Next base: position 7,771 of record CALKWO010000083.1, on the reverse strand, counting down.
AACATAATTTATATCTCATGAATACCAAAACGCTCATCGAACTCATCCACCAAGGGCAAAAACGTATGACAGGAGAGCCTTATACAACTCATCTCTATGCCGTGCGGGATATTTTGAGAAACGAAGGGATAACGGATAAAAATACCCTCTATGCAGCACTCCTCCATGATGCTATGGAAGACAACGAGAACATCACGAAAAAATACCTGGCAATGTATTTCGGGGAAAAAATCGCTCAAATTGTAGAGGTTGTATCGAAAAAAAGAGCCTGGCTTACTTCCTATTGCAGGACAAAAGGACATATCGACGAAATCGAATTTTCCTGGCGAGCGCATCCTGAAGCTGTTCTTATTAAGATGGCGGATAGGCTCCACAACCTTCAGACACTTCATGGTTTACCTCTGGAAAAACAGATACGGAAACTCAAGGAAAGCAAAGAATATCTTATGCCTTTGTTCCAAAAATTCCATCAAGAAAATCATTTTAAAGACATCGGGAAATACACAAAATCACTTCTCGAAAAACTGGAAATGGAAATCGAAAACAATGATCAAAGGCTCTTTCTATTTCTCTAACTTATTTTTTATGTCTAATGATTTGAATGCACTCAGTGCCTTCATGGAATTAGAACCAACCGGCGCGGAAATCTATATTCAACTATTACTCCATGGCATTCTCTCTCAAGCAGAACTCCAAAAACTCATAGATGTACCGAAGGCCAAAATAGAAAAAGAGATTGCCGTGCTTCAAAAAAAGCAGCTCATATCCGAAATAGGAGCACCAGCCAAAAAGCGATTTCAGGCGGCTTCTCTTTTTCATTTGGAGGAGGACCAAAATGTGCCAAGAGAAGCAATCGAGATTTTACGCCAAATCGTAGTAAAACCTCAAGAAGTGAGTATCATGAAATACCATGGATGGGAAGGAGTACGAGAAGTCTACCATGAAATCTTGAAAGAAGCAGAAAAAACACAGGCCAGTATCTTTGCATTTGAAAACAATATCCAAAATCTTTACTTAGGAGAGGATTTTCTTCATAAGTATATTGGCAGGCGCGTGCAAAATAAAATCAAAGCCTATGTGATATGTCCATTCACTCCTCAAGACATCCGATATAAAGAGGAGTTCAGAAGCCAATTCACAAAGATCAAACTCATCAAAGAACTCAGTATTGATGCGAATGTCAATATCGTCGGGAATCTTGTGATGAGCTTCTCTGCAAGCCCTCCACAAGGAACCTTGCGAAGAGACCAGGCTGAAGCACATACTCTGCGGGCCATTTTCCAGGAATTATGGAAACGTTACTAGCATTACGTCTGTGGCCTCCACATAATCGTTTTTTTCTGCTGCGCCATGATGTCGGTCGGACTCGGATAAATCAGAAGATCACGCTCTTTCTTTTCGATGAATGGGATGATCTCGTCAATACTATTCCCCTCAAAAAGTTGCTGGATTTTTTCTGGTGATCCGAATTCTGCTTCATATTGGGTCGGGTTCTTGATCCCAGAAGGGAGCGTCGTAAGCGTGGAGATATGTTCTTTGAGTTTCGCTTTTGCCAGCTCATCGCGATGCTTTCCATTGGATGGCACATATCGGATATGGTACGGGAATCCTCCTTTCTGGATGTCAGTGAAATCGCTTAGTAACATGTGGTTGTTCTCTCCTTCCAGTATCCCCATTTCATGCAAAATAGCGTAGGTCTTGAGGCGAGCTGTGTAATAAAAGGTTCCAACCCCCGCGCTGAATGGGATATCCTCCACGAATACCCCTTGTTTTGTCAGAAGTTTTCGTATCTGAGAATAGAGCAAGTTTCTTCTCTTACGCAGTGCCTTGATTGAACTGAAATCGCATATCTCTGAAGCCACAAACCACATGGCGAATAAGGCATCAAAATTTTTGCGGATATTGGATGCAATTTCGATAAAATCGCCTGCAAGAAAATTAATTTCCACCCCATCTATTTTTTGCTCTCTTGTATTGTAACACTTCGCTATCTTCTCTCTGGTTTGGTCGAGATGCTCCGAAAGCAGATCATTGAAGACGATCTCTTCGATCTTGAGTTGCTTCGCGAGCTCAATCGCTGCAATGGCTGTCCGTCCTGGCCCTTCGCCCATAAAAAAGACTTTTCCCGACCTTTGTTTTGTACTCTTTGTCACGGTATGGATAGCAGTCCGAAAAAATTCCGTAAGGATCTTCAGATCAGCAAGCAGATTCGGGAATCCATGTTTCTCAAGATCGAACCCGATATAATTCCCCGCTATAATCGTTTTTTCATAATATTCTCGTGTCATGTGATCGCTCTCGCCAAAGATAATACGTGCAGCATTGGAAAGATTCTCGTTGTTGAGCGTATGGTGGACATTGCCGCTCTTCACGGCCATTTCCAGCTCTTCCGCTTCAAATGGGGCTTTTCTCTCCTCAAGATTTGCCATTGGAAGATGGTAAGGAATAAAGTGGGGATAAAATACACCAGATTGGAAAAAAATCAAGTATATCGTGTATTTACAATATTATTATAGTACATTTCATTGATTTTGTAAAGAATTCCTGTTATTGGGAAAAATTTTCTGAAAATTACAAAAAAATATTGATCTACAAATGTGAATATGATAAAAATATCTTATCAGTTTGTTTTTCATAAGAAAACGGAACTGAAGGAATGAGACAAGGGATGATGGTTTTCCTTATCGTGTAAGGGAAACCGTGGGTGAAGCGGATTTTTTAGGGAACCCAAGAGAGTTCTTTTTTTTCGGGTGAGACTCAAAAAGGGAAGCAATGAAAACATTGATGAAAACAGCACAAGGAAGTATGGGGCGTATAAATATTGGTTCTCTTAACTTATGAAAACAGAATTTGCCCCCTCTTCATGGAAAATTCCACCTAAAAAAGTCCTCAGCCTGGAAGAAATCTCGCAAATCACCAAGATCAATCACCAAGCAAAAGAAGAAGCTATGGAAAATGGCGATCATGCTCCTATAATCGAATGGATGGTCTGGAATACCTCATGCTGGGGACTCCGTATCTCCGAGTCTGCCTATCTCGAATGCGGACAGGTCTGTCTTGACTCTTCTCTCCCCTATCTCGCTTTGACCAAAACCAAAGGCGGAAAACCACGGGATGTTTTTGTGAGTTCCGTGTTCGCAGGGTTTCTCAAAGAATATCTTGCTTGGAAAAAGGCCAATAACGAACCAACGGACGAACACGATCCTTTTTTCTTCTCCCATGTAACCAAAACATTCATGACGCCCGAAGGTCTGCGTAAAGCGTTCAAACGTGCTATTAAACGTTCGAATATCACAAAGAACGTCACTCCTCACTGTGGACGACATTCGATGGGTACCCACATGGCGCGCTTCGATTTGAAGATGGTGCAGGAGATGCTGGGACACAGCAGTCTGGCAACCACCGAGATATACACCCACGTCCTCACGCCTCATATCCAAAACTTTATCGATTTTTATGAGTCGTTGGTTTACTCTCATCTCCAAAAAAAATCAAATAAAAATAGCTTGGAAGAATAGAGTTCTTTGTTCTTTTCATAAAGTTTTAATAATAATGAGGATAGTTATGCTATTTGATAAAAAATATTTCCTTATCGTGATATCTTTATTTCTGCTCTCTTGTTATAGATGGCAGAGTGTAGGGAAAACAGTAGAACTTTGCGATGAATTTCAAATTGTTAGCGGCCAGGAAAGGGCAAGGTTGGTTAATGTCCGCGGAGATGATAAGTACTATACTCAACTAATAGAGAAATATAAACTAAAAGGGATTTATAAATTAGATTCTGGTGACGATTCCGGTATGGGCATAATCTGTGTTTATAAAGATAAACAGGGGGGATTTCTAACAGGAATATTATCACTACCATTCTTATTGCCTTTTGATTTGCTCGGAGGTATATATACAGGTCTTGTTGAACTCCCCAGAGGGCTGTTTTTAGGAGGCAAAAGTTCGAGCGAGATATCGTCAAGCCAGTTCTATAATAGCGTTCATAGGCAAAAGATTACGTTGAAGATAGGACAAAATTTCCAAGACATTTTTATCCAAAGTGATGGTACTTTTACCTTGCCTATCTCTTGTTTGCGCACTTTGCTCAAAAATCCCCAATTTTACCTTAACATAAAGGATGGGAAATACGCAGGAGAATATCAAGGAAGCGTCTCACAGAAAGAACTATTGGCTTTAACCGATGGCTATGTGAAAACAGTTTGCCAAAGTGGAAATGTTCAGGATATCCAAGAAGAAGAGTTAAAATTTTTAGCTAACACAAATGATAGAAAATATTTAGATATAGTAGTTTTTGCTTATGCTTTAAAAGGCAAGCAGGAAAAAGTAACTTCTTGGCAGAATAAAATATCGAATGAAACAGCGAAAAAATTGGAATACCTTCGCCGAGGATTTACGATACAAGAAATCACTGCCCTTAGTCAAATTCAAGATGAGACTTTTGCACAAAAAAGAGACACAGCCTTTATAAAAGCTGTCTTATCCAGCTATGGGAATATCTATGATATAGCCAGTTGTGATATATTCCTCAACGATTACGAAAGTGTTTCACCCAAGCTTACGTCGCAAGCCCAGGCCAAGAAGCGATATTATGTAAACCAAAAAGCCAGCCAACTTGCCAACCTCGAAGAGTGTGAAAATTTTATCCAGACATTTCAGAATGCCTATCCAGAATTGGTTTCCCAAGCGCGAGTCAAAAAACAAGAATACATCCGAATCGCGGCGGAAAAATATAAAGCAGAATACAAAGCAGGCATCCTGCAATCCATCAAAAATAATCTCCCCGATTTAGCTAAAAAATTGCTTTTTAATGACCATCCTGGAGCAAGGTATAGTAATGTAGAAATTACAGATTCTTCTTTTAGCAGTTGGAATCGTATTGATTCTGTTGAAATAGATATAAATTGGATTACTATGTGGAAAAAAGATAACGCTACAACGAGTTATAAAATTACTTTTAACAATCAAGGCACTATAACTGATATTACAAGAACATATTGCTCATACAAATTAATACCATGCGGAGGCGCGAAGGTTATTGCTGGTTATCTACTAGATAGAAAAATGCATAAAGAAGGATATAAAAGTAATTTTACAGCTATAGCATTAGAAGATATGCTTTATAATTCTTTTAAAAGCGCAGGTTTTAGTAGTACAGAATCTAAAGTAGTCTCTACCATCATGAAAAATGTCTTTAAAGGAAGCGAACTTTCAGAATTTTCCAAAGATATATTAACAAATCTTTCCATTGAAGAATTAAAAAAAACGAATCCAGAATTAGCGGAAAATACTGAACGATTGTTAACAATAAAAGAGTTTTGTGATCAATTGAAAAAATAGAAGTCAATTACTACTACACGATAGCTTGAAATACTCGCAACATGTGAAGTGGCGTTTATATCCGTGATTTTAATGATTTTAAGTTGGAGGGAAAAAATGGTCTATGATCTTGCTCAATGGTTTCAGAAGAAAGCCGGTGCTTGCTGGAATTCTTGGATACAGAGCGGTTTCTTTGGAAAGATATTCTTTTGCCCACTGATATTGTTTTCGGTTCTTTGTTTATTGATAAGCCTTGCCCTGTTCGCTGCATCTTTTATGACCATCCTTGAGAATATCGCCAGAGGCTTGTTTTTCTTCTTCAAGAGGAAACTCTCGGAAGCAGGGTTTATCGGAAAGATATTCTACCTTCCTTTTTTTATCGCTTCGATACTGTTTTGTATAGGCGTCATTGCTTTTTCGCTAGGAGCAGCCTTGCCGTTTAAAGAGAGATAATCGTTTATGATATGCTAACCATTCTGAAAAGCAATGGCATCATAAGCTCAGCTACTTTTAGGAGATATAAGAAAAATGACAACGAATAAAAGTGAAGTGATACAATTCGATCAAATGGTGGATTTTGCCACAAACCAAACGATGCTCCGTGGCTTCTTGAAGGCAGCGTGTTTTGTAAACTGGCTTGCTATGGTGATTCTATTTATTCCGGGCTTATGTTGTTTTGTGTAGGCAGTATCATCGGAATTTTGCTGGGAAGTTTTTATGTAGGTATAAAAGCTTTTTTGAAAGGCAAACTTTCTACTGAAATATCAATTGAATAGTCTATACTCTTCTTTTGCCCCAGCTCGATCGTGTAAAAAGCAGTGAATTTAGGAACTTTGGGAGATTGTTTATTATGAAGCTATTTGTTTGTCTCTTTATAATTCTAATAATACTTGTAGGATGTTCTGCCCCCCGGACTGCATCCCGTGCAGAAGTAGAAAAAATGCTGAAAGTACAAGAAGCCGAATCAAAAAAACCTGATGATATAAGAATGCAAAATGGGAGATAGAAATGAAAAATTTTATTTTTTTTAAATTTTTTATTTTTTTATATTTTTTAGGCTGTGCTATGCCGGTACCAGAGCACTGGCTAGTAAATTTAAAAAGCCCCGTGTCTGATGGCAATACTTCTCCTGTAACTGTAGCAATTATCGTTAACGATCAGAGACCTGCTTATAATCCATCTGCAGGAGCACTTTCAGTAGTACCTTTAGTTCCCTATGCTAAGGGCACTGGGGGAGGAATACCGTTTATTTGTTCTGCAGAGCCTCCAGGTACACTCACTACATCTTTATCAATTGCATTGGCAGATTTTAAAGATCTTATTCCTCTTTTAATTGCACGTGCTATCCGTGATTCTAAAACAGTCATTCATGCGGGTTATGTCGAAAACGATCATTTAAAAAATCAATACGAAGTCGTTCTGGAATTAAAAATGAATGATGTTTATTACGAGGAAGGACTGATTTTTTATGGCCTTAGCTTGCCTGGAGACTTGTTCTGGCTTTTGGGAGCACCTGCGGGTATTGTTGGAATGAGAGCAAATATAGATTGGAAACTCTATGTACAATCCTCTGGAGAAATTCTTAATCAAGGCACATATACTTTTTCCGATACGGGCAGATTATTGAGTTTATACTATGGCGGCGGTAATCTTCCAAATGCAAAGACCAATTTAGAAAAAGATTTTTTCCCGAAGCTTATTGAGTACTTTGTAACTGAAATCCGCAAGCCATTGAAGCAAAGATCCAGAGATTACTGGGTTTCTCTTGTAAATCAACATACACAGTGGCGGATAGCCAGAGGAGAAACACCGCTCCCAGTATCAATCGCCCAAGGGGAAAAAAATAAAATCATTAGACAACAACCTATTAGCGAGCAGAAAAAAAACAAATATAATGAGATTGATTTAGTTACTCCTTCATTTAATGGTGAACTAGAAGTAGTCAAACTTTTGATAGAGAAAGGTGCTGATGTTAATGCAAAAAATAAGGACGGTGGGATACCTTTGATATATGCTGCATCCAAGGGCTATATAGAAATAGTTAGGCTTTTGATAGAGAAAGGTGCTGATGTTAATGCAAAAACTGGAGAAGGTTCTACAGCATTGGATCGTGCTTTGACCTTAGGACGGCTAGAAATAGCCAAACTTTTAATAGAGAAAGGTGCTGATGTTAATGCAAAAGATAAATACGGCTGGACTTTTCTGACAGGTGCTGTATCTGATGGAAATATAAAAGTAGTCAGGCTTTTGATAGAGAAAGGTGCTGATGTTAATGCAAAAGATGGAAGAGGGAATACTGCCTTGCCTTATGCTATAAGCAGAGGTCATTCAGAACTTGCCAGATTTTTGATAGAGAAAGGTGCTGATGTTAATGCAAAAGATAAGGATGACTGCACACCTTTGATGAAATCTGCAATGAAAGGGCTTATTGAAATAGTCAGGCTTTTGA
>CALKWO010000082.1 GCA_938003875.1 uncultured bacterium | reverse complement strand
TACAAAAGTCTTTTGTGAAAAGAATCATACATTTTTACCTGAATTTCAATCAGAATCTGCGCTGTCTTTTGGATTTCTGGCTTGATTCCACATGCTTCTTTTATCGCTGCATCCAGGGCTGTCTTGGCTAAAGAGCAATGCAAAAGTACGCATCTTCTTCCAATATGCATTTGATTTTTTTGAAGTTTATTATACCCTAATGCTATAGCATAAGCCCTAATAAGAGCTTCTATGATTTTGCTGGTATAAACAACAATATTTCTGCCTTTATGGGGGCTATTTGTGGCAGTTACTTTTACTAAAGTAGTTGCCACGCTTAACTCTTTATCAATAAATTCGTTAAGCGTTTTTTTGATGCCAGTAGTTGCCATGCTCTGCAAGGCAGTATGTGCCATATTCAAAAGATCGGCAGTCCCTCTTTCACTTAGTACTGCTGTTGAATCGCGGTCATCCAACACATACCCGTCACAGATGATACCAGGAATCAATTCGACCTGACCATAATAAATCGCTTTTTTTTCTAACATAACGTGCTCCTTGATTTTGCTTCGTCTTTGCTGTATACAATATCCTTTACAGAACGGGCATTGCTCCAAAATTTGATCAAAGCCAATTAAATCTTGTTTCTTAAGTTGACAGCGTTACCTTGCTGTATAGTTTTAGTGCTAAATACATTTTAATCTATATTCCAAAGAAATTATGAAATGAAAGAAATTATATCTTGACAGATTCATAGAGCTTGCTATACTAGCATCAAAAGAAATCAATAAATCTTGCAAATACCATCTTTGGAAAGGGTTGGTGATAAAACATCGATAGTATGTTCTTGAAAAAGAACATATTGGGAAAATTTCTTGTCTTTTCTGGAAAATCTATGAAGATAGGAATACTGGCATTGCAGGGAGGGTTTGAAGCCCATGCTGGAATGCTCTATAAAATGAACCAAACTCCCGTTCTTGTCAAAAAAACAAAAGACATGGAAGGAATTAGTGGTTTGGTTTTGCCAGGCGGTGAAAGTTCCACAAATATAAAGCTCATGGATGAATCTTTTCAAAAGCAAATTGTTGATTTTCATGAGAAAGGGTACCCTTTCTTTGCAACCTGTGCAGGCTTGATTCTTCTTTCTAAGAATATCACAAATAGCGATCAGTTTCGCTTTGGCTTTCTGGATGTAGAGGTCAAAAGAAATGCCTATGGAAATCAAAGAGAGAGCTTTAGTCAAGATGTTTTGATAGAATCGTTAGGGAAATCAGAATTCCACTGTATTTTTATTCGAGCACCAAAAATAGAAAGAACATCGGAAAAAGTCGATGTGCTTGCTCAAATAGAGAAAAATACGATTTTAGTAAAAGAAAAAAATATTTTAGCCGCCACTTTTCATCCTGAGCTGACACAAGATACACGCATTCATCAAATGTTTTTGAATATGTGTGAAGAAAAAAATATATATCATTTATAGTTTCGAAAGGTAGAGTGTAACTGTCTATGAGTATCAAAATCGCTATTGATAAATCAGATCAGATTGATAAAGTGCTAAGACGCTTTAAAAAAATGTGCGAAAAAGAAGGCCTAATCAAAGAGATTAAGAAGAAACAATATTACGAAAAACCTTGCCAGAAAAAAAGAAGAGAATATCTGAAAAGAAAAAGAAGACATCAAAAACTCATGACTATGATGAAAACTGGTATACCCAAAAAGAAAAAAAATAACAACACCAACAGCAAGATGTCCAGTATGTAGATTTGAGTAGTTACGGCTTTTCAACTGTAACACACTATACCAGGGGCGTTGCCCCTGGCTATTCTATTTCGCTCTTTGTGACGCGAAAACTATCCTTTAAATTAAGCCTATGCTAATTAAAACTCGCAAGGGATTTTAAATGGCTTATCTAGTTGTTTTAGAAGGTTTCAATACAGGTAAAGTCTATGAACTTTCTGGTATAAAAACAATAGGCTCTGCAAAAGACAATGATATTGTTTTGAATGATCGCAGAGTTTTCAGCCATCATCTTTCTATTCATAGCCAATCTTCTCACTCAATATTATCAACACATGCCATCCATAAGCCTGTAGAAATCAATGGAAAAAAAATCACACAAAGCCATTTGCATCAGGGAGACATTATTACCATAGGATCTACTCTGCTTCTTTTTCTCCAAGATGAGCAAAAACATAGGGAAAAAAAAGGAGGCTTCCTGCCTTTCTCTTTTTCTCCGTGCCAAGAACAAAAAGAAGATACAGAAATTATTTCTTGTGTTCAGGCTGAAGATTACAAAGCATGGGGAACTTCTAAAGAAAGTGAAAGCCTGAAAACCTTACTGGACATCAATATAGCCATCGATGAAATTCCTAATCTGAACCTTCTGCTGCATCAGATACTCACTATCGTTATGAAGGAGATCAAAGCAGATCGGGGTTTTGTCATTATCGTGAAGGAAAACCAAAAATGGGAAGTGGCTGCTTTGTATCAGAAAAATTCCTATTGCAAGGATATTTCTTTTTCTTATAGTAAAGCAATCACCAAAAAGGTTCTTACAAGAAAGATGTCTTTGCTGTATAATCCCTCCTTGGATGAAAAAGGTATAGCCTCTTCTCTTTCCTGCTTGAGCGTTCCTTTGCACAGAAAAAGCAAGCTGTTAGGAGTGATCCAGTTGGAATCCTTTTCTGGCTATGTATTCAGCAATCAGGAGCGTGAACAATTGCGCAAAGTAGCCCAACAAACAGCGATTGGCATTGACAACCTATCTTTTTATCAAAAGCCAGTTTATTATTATCAGCAACTTATTGCCCTAGAAAATTGTTCTCAAAAATTTTCTCAGCATTTGCATTATGATAAAATATTACAAGAAGCGATAAAGGGAGCTGCTTCTTTGTTCAATAGCAATCGGGTTTCTATTTTGTTAGAGGATGAAGCCAGGAAATGCCTCTACATTGCCTGCTCGTCCGATGTTCCAGAGGAAAAATGGCGTGGAGCGACGGTTTCTGTGGAAAAGACTTTGGAAGGAAAAGTTTTTTCTAAAAATAAACCCATCTTAATCCACAAAGTCAAAAAAATAAAGAAGGTACTCTCTGATTCCGATCATTCTTCCTGCTGTCTTTTATCTCCTATACCTATGCAAGGCTATAGTAAAAAAAAATCTTCTAAGGCAATGGGAGTTATATGCGTGACAGAAAAAAAAGACAAGCTTCCCTTCACACGTATAGACATGAAGCTGCTTTGTTTTTTAGCAAACCAGTTGGGAATTGCTTTGGGAAATGCCCGTCTATATGAAAAAGCAACAAAAGACGATCTAACGCAAGTTTATTCCAGAGGATATTTTTTCCAGTGCCTGCAAGAAAAAATTCTTGAATCCAAGCATAAAGGCAATCCTTTGTCTCTATTGATGCTAGATATAGACGAGTTTAAAAAGATCAACGATCTTTACACCCACCAGGGAGGAGATAGCATCCTGAAACAAACTGGTATATTGTTTAAAAATTGCCTGACAGAAAAAGAGTGTATAGGCAGATACGGCGGAGAAGAGTTTATCATAGCAATTCCAGAAATCCATGAAAAGGCGATAGAAAAAGCAGAAGAAATTCAACACAGGATTCGGAGTCATACTTTTTATTTAGAGGATAAGCCTGTTTCTATTACTGTAAGTATTGGCGTTAGCACGCTAAAAAAAGAGGATGTCTGCCAATCTTTTATAGAAAAAGCAGACCAGGCACTTTACCTTGCAAAACAAAAAGGTAGAAACAGGGTAGTAAGTGAAAACGACATTGTTTTAATTAATTCATTTAACTAAAGGAGCAAAGATTTATGAGAATGGGTAATCCCTTATTAAATCGTTATTTTGCATTGACAGCAGAACAGAAAAATAAATTCATCGTCGATGGACAATGGGTAGATGGAATTAAAATCAGCGAGGTTATAGCCAGAGAAGTTCTGGATTCAAGAGGAAATCCCACAATCGAAGTAGATGTAGAACTGAACAATGGAGCTTTTGGCAGGGCGATTGTCCCATCAGGTGCTTCTACAGGAGAAAATGAAGCATTGGAGTTGCGCGATGGGGATAAAAAAAGATACCTCGGAAAAGGCGTATCTAAGGCAGTCAGCAATGTAAAAGAAATTGCTCCTAAAATCAAAGGCTTGCCTGTTTTTGAGCAAGATCTTATAGATAATACCATGATTGAGCTGGATGGAACACCCAATAAAGCCAGGCTTGGTGCCAATGCCATCCTGGGAGTTTCTATGGCTTGCGTCAGAGCTGCTACGTTTGCATTGTATGGGCCAAAAGGCATGCCTTATTTGTATATTGGTGGCGAAAATGCCAATGTTCTTCCTGTTCCTATGCTGAATTCCGTAAATGGTGGAGCACATGGCGAATGGGTCACAGATTTGCAAGAGTTCATGATTATGCCCGTAAATGCCCCTGATTTCACAACCGCCATTCGTATGGCCGCTGAAGTATACCATAATGTCGCCAAAGTTTTGAAAAAAGCGGGTTATGGACAGGGCCTTGGAATTGGAAATGAAGGTGGCTATAATCCTTATTTTACTGGTAATTTCTATAAGGTGTTCGGTTCAAGACCAATCGAAGGCATCAATGCTGAACCTCTCTGGATCTTTATGGAAGCCATCAAAAATGCTGGCTATGTCCCTGGCGAAGATTTTGTTTTCACTATGGACGGAGCAGTCTCTGAGCTGGAAGATATGGCACAGGAGAAAGGACATAAAGAAGGACATTATCTATTGCAGAGAGATAACAAAATCTATTCTTCTGAAGAATTTGCAAAATTCTATGGCGAGCTGATCGATAAGGTTCGAGGAGAAAATAAGCTACAGGTTTTGCGTTCCATTGAGGATGGACTCTCGGAAAGCGATTGGGCAGGCTGGAGTGAGATGAATAAAATGCTAGGCGATAAAATTCAGCTCGTTCTGGACGATCCTACATGCACAAATCCTAAATTGCTACAGCAGGGAATGGATTGCAAGGCAGCAAATGCTATTTTGATCAAGCTCAACCAGATTGGCAGTGTCACAGAAACACTGTCTACCATCGAGCAAGCTAGATCAGCCGATTTTGGCATCGTAATCTCCCATCGCAGCGGAGAAAGCGAAGATTGCTTTATCGCAGATTTAGCCGTAGGTACCTGCGCTGGCCAGATCAAAACAGGTGCTCCTCAGCGTTCCGACAGGAATAGCAAATACAACCAACTCCTGCGCATTGAAGAAGATTTGAGAAGAAGAGGCAAAACACCCGTTTATCCTAATGCTGCTATTTTTACGAACAAAAAAGTCCATGAAGCTCAGTTCAAAAAATAGTACTATTTTTCTATCCATTTAGTTAAACTATATAGCCGCAGCCTTGTCTGCGGCTATATAGTTTTTAAAAATCTATGGAATAACAAGGGGCGAATATGCTTTCAAAAGACCATGAGATAATACGCATAGCAATAGAGCTAGGCTATATTGATGAAAAACAAGCTTCTTCAGCATATACTGTCCAGCAATATTGTAAGCGAAGAGGGCATGATGTAAGCATTTTGGAAATACTGAGGCAAAAGGATTTCATTAGCCAGGAGCAGGCCAGGGAAATTCTTGTCAAAGGGAAAATAAAAGAGGAAAATTATACAGAGAAAACATTGCATCCAGCAGTCCAGAATAGCTTAAAAAAAATTGAAAAGACTGATCCTAGAGGAATAGAACAGAGCAAACCCAAAGAAATTGTCCTAGAGCCAATGACAGAAACAAGGAGAGAGAATGTTGCAGAGATAAAAGCTCCTGAAGAAAAGCCATCGCAAGTCATGATGAGCCAATATCCTGTTCCTGGGGAAATATGGAATGATTTTGCTATTCTGGAAAAAAGGGAAGGAGGAATGGCTGCTGTTTACAAGGCAAGGCAAAAAAGCATAGATCGTATTGTGGCACTCAAGGTCTTGGTGCTGGAAAAGGACTCTATAGAGAAAAGGGAAAGATTTCACAGGGAAGCTCAACTCGCAGCAAGGCTAGAGCATCCCAATATTGTCAAAGTCTATCAAGCTGATATTTATCATGGAATTCCTTATTTCTGTATGGCTTATATCGAGGGATGCACTCTTCCAGAATATTGCAAAGAGCATACAGTTTCTTTGAAGGAATTTTTGAAGCTATTTCATACCATTTGTATGGCTCTTCACTATGCACATACACAAGGCATAGTGCATAGAGATATAAAGCCTTCCAATATTTTGATCAACAAGGAAAACATTCCCTATCTAACGGATTTTGGAATTGCACGCAGCCTGGAAGAGGATGATTACTCTTTAACAAGAACAGGGCAGCTTTTAGGAACGCCTCGCTATATGTCTCCAGAACAGGCTCTTGGACAGGCCAAGAATATGGATGCCAGAAGCGATATTTATTCTCTGGGAACTATATTGTATGAATTCGTCACCATGCGCCCTGCTGTCGAAGGCAATACGCCTGTGGAGATACTTTCCAACATTACCCAAGATCATCGTATTTCACCCAGAGAGGCAAAGCCTGACATTCCTGAGAAGTTAGAAGAAATTCTCCTGAACGCAACAGCATACGAGAAAGAAAATCGCTATGACACGGCAGAAAGGTTTGCCCAGGATATAGAATCTTTTCTTGCCCAAAGCAGCCCTAAAATCAAGACTAAAACGAGAATACTCAGAAAACGTTACCGCCAAAAAGAAAAAAATTTTTCTCTTGTCATTCTGGTTTCGATTATCAGTTCTATCCTTCTAGGGCTTATTTTATTTTTTGCTTTTTCTCCTAAAAAAGCAAAGCCCTTTCAGGCAGATATGAACAAGATCGAGAAACTTTTTGCCCAAAAGGACTATAATGCCTCGCTTTCCCTGCTAGAGGAAATCATGCAAAAGAGCATACCTTCCCCCAAGGCACTTTTGTTGTATGCAAAAATTTTGGGAATCCAGGAAAGATGGGAAGATATGAAAATGGCCTGGGCTCGTTTGGAAGAGATGGTTTATGAAAATTCGCAATGGCTACAAGCAATTGGCGAACATGCTTTTGAGGTGGAACACTACAAAGAGGCTTCTGAGTATTTCCAAAAAATATACAAAATACAAGGGAGTTCTTTTCCTTTACAAAAAAAATTGGCCTGTTCTTTTCTGAAATCAGGCAACTATGAAGAAGCAAAGCTGCATTATGAGCAAATTTCCCATCAGGAAGATCCAGAAATTTTATGGGGTCTTTCTGTTGTGCATTTCCATAATGGTTCGGCAGAAAAAGCCTATTCTCTATCTAATAAAATTTTTGAAGTTCACAATATAGCTCCTCTCGACCCAAAGTTGAAAGCTGAAATCCATTTCATTCGAGGGAAGTCTCTCTGGGTATGCCAAAAAAAACTTTTTCATTATGAATGGCTTTTGCCTCATCTCCAAGAAAAGAAAGAAGGAGATATAGAGAAGAATGCGCTGCAAGAAACATTGAAGTCCATAGAAAGCGATTTTCAGGTTGCGTTGTCTGCCTTTCCAGAAAGACAAGATTTCAGGGATTACAAGGCAGGCATAGAAATAGAAATGCTCCCTTATGATGCTCAGGAAAGCCAGGACAGATATACGCAATTGCAAAGCAATCTATCTTCTTTCGCGCTACTTCAGCCCTGGTTTAAAAATCTTAGCCTGAGATTCTGGATTCGCCAAAAAAAATGGGAAGAAGCAACGAATCTTTGCAATCTTTTGATCTTGCAATATCCCTGGCAGGCAGAACTATACTACATCAGAGCTATCGCTTTATTCCATCTTCAGGAAAAGGAAAAAGCCTTTGAGGATTTCTCTCGCACATTTCGCCTGGATTGGATCAATATTATTCCTATGGAAACCATGCTACAACTGGTTTTATTAGAATTCAATCAGGCAGAATTCATCCAGATGTACCAGACCACCAATCACTATTTTTTCCCGAGCGACCTTTCTGTCCATAATTTGCTTTTTGAAGAAGCTATGGCAAAGTTCAAAAATCAGGTATATTTTGTCCATGAATCGCCAACTAAGGAAAAACCACCTACAAAGGATTTTCTCTGGAAAAGCTACCTGGAAACCATATCAAAACAGGCTTACCTTGTAATCGAAAAAGCACTTATAAATTATTATAAAATTCCAGAGCTACTAGAGGATATAAAAAAAATCCAAAAAAAATATATAAAAGATAGGCTGAAAAGCAAGAGGCTTGAAGAATTTTCAAAAGTTTTGGAAAAAGAACATCAAAGAAGGCAAAATATCCACATCAGAGAGATTTTGTTTCGTCATCATGTGCTCCAGGAAGAAATTTATGCCAAAAAAATATATGATATGCAGGAAGAGGGAGAAGCATTGTTGTTTAATATGCTTAAAAACAATCAGGAAGAGCCAATAAATCGTTTTTTAGCTGCACGTATGCTGCTCTGTCTTCGTAAATCAACGATTTTTTTGGAATTAAAAAAAATCTCTGAAAGCGATGAAGTACCTTTGAATATTTTGGCTGCCAGTGCTATTTATGAGCGAGGAATTCCATGCCATATACCTTATAGTGATCACCATAAACTAAAAAATCCATTCTATCGTTCTTTGCTAGGAGGAATGCTCCAGTCCACAATGCCTGATTTTCAAATCGCGATAAAGCTTTTAGAGGATAGCGATGAGCTGGTGGCTCTCAATACAGTATGTAGGCTAAGGCGTTATGGAAATCTCCCCCCAGAGCTTGGGAAAAAAATAGAAGAAACTTTCGTTCGTCTCTGGCAAAGTCGTTCCATACAAATTCGTTCTGCTGCATGCAGGATGTTTTGGAATACATCGGATATTGGGCTGGATATAGAACCAGAAAACTACCATTCTTTTCGTATAAAAACCGCCCATAAATTCTATGGAAAATATTTGCCCTGGCTCATGCGCCTTCTTAATGATGAAGCCTGGGAAGTACGTGTAGCTGCCTGTATTGGCTTGTTGAACAAAAGGTACTTTATTTTTCCTGAAACAAAAAATATCTTCAACGCCCCTCTTGTAAAAGAACTCCAGAATTCTTTGCAGGTAAAATTTCAGGAAGGCTCTCATATCGTAAAAATCTGGACTTTGCTGGCCCAATCTCTCTGGGATCCAGGCAGCCATCTTATGGTAGTTATGGAAGACAGCTATACGCCTTTGTATTTAAGAATGGTCGCCAGCTATGGAATTGCCCGATCAGGTTCAGCAGAGCTTGTTTTCAAATTGTTCGATTTTATCAAGAAACCCTGTGTTTCTTTAGGCGACAAGGTCATCAAGAAAATCCTACTTTTCAGCATTGGCTCTGCACCACAAGGTGTTTTTAAGACTTTTTTTTCTCGGAAGCTTTTAGAATGGCTAGACCAGGTAGACCCAGATTTAAAAGAAGGGGTTATCGCTGCTTTTCTGTGGCTAGGAGATAAAAATGCCCTGTATAAAATCCAGCCTTATTTGCATACATCTTCTTTGACTTTGCAATCCGCTAGCGCGGCGACTCTAGCTTCTCTGATGGCAAAATATGATCGCCCAAAAGTAGCCGAGTTCCAAGAATTCATCCAAAAGCAACCCGAAAAGATACGCCTTTCCGCAGCCTTTGGATACTATCAGACAATCATAATACATACTATGCCCACTTATATACATAGAACAAATTGGTACGATGATTATTTGTCTTGCCTGATGAAAGAAGCTTCTAAAGATTGGATTTTCTATTTAGAAAAAGCATTGGAGCTCTCGCAGGATTGTAAGTTCTATTATGAATTAGCATGGCTACACTATAAATTCCAGGAATATGAGCAGAGCAAAGAGTATCTCAAAAAAATTCTTGCATTAGAGGAAAAAAAACAGAAAAAAGATTTTGTTGTCCGCTCTCTCGCTCTTCTGGCAGAAATCTATGTTGAGCATAAGCAAGACAAAGAAGCCCTGGAAATATTAGAAATAGGAATAAAAGAGTACCCTTTCTCCCATCATTTACATCTATCTTCAGGCAATATTTTGAGTAGGTTAGGCTCAAAAGAAAAGGCGATAGACCATTTCATTTCTTGCTACCTGTGTTTTCCAAAAGATTACAAATCTCTTCTTTCCGCATCGGTTATCTTTGCTCAAAAAGGGGAGCAAGAGCAGGCTATAACAGTGCTAAAATTTATTTCCCAAAAATTTCCTCTGACCAAATCTCAGATATTCCAGTTTCCTGAGATGAAGGCTTTGGAAAAACATAAATGGATTCAAAGTTTGCCAGACTGATGATAGGGAATACTAACGTTTGATAGGAGTATGGCATGAGTAGTTTAGAAAATTCTAGCAAGCAGCAAACCAAAAAAGAGATTTCTTTTTCTAAGGCTGAGACATTAGCAGAAACAGCAATACAAAATATTCCTATGTTTGCTCACTATAGAATATTGGCTGAGCTTGGCAGAGGAGGGATGGGGATCGTGTATAAAGCTTTGGATACACGATTGCAAAGACATGTTGCATTAAAGGTTGTGATGGGCAAGAATGAAAGCAATGAAATCCTTCGATTACAAAAAGAAGCCACGGCTCTTGCTCAGCTAGAGCATCCTAATATTGTCAAAATTTTGGAAGCTGGCAGCTTGCCACAGCCTTATTTTTCTATGGAGTATATCGCTGGAGAAAGCTTGCTTTCGTGGGTTCACAACAAAAAGCCTACTCCGTCCAGAATATTAAAAATTTTTATAAAACTTGCCAGTGCCTTACATCATGCTCATAAAAAAGGTTTCTTACATCGAGATATAAAGCCGTCCAATATTATAATCGACCATCAGGATGAGCCAAAAATTTTGGATTTTGGCCTGGCAAAATCTTTAGAATCCGCAAAAGAAAAACGCCATACACTTTCTAAAACAGGCGATATACTAGGGACTCCCTCCTATATGCCTCCAGAACAGGCTGAAGGCGTAGAGCTTGACACTAGAAGCGATATCTATTCCCTGGGTGCAACATTGTATGAAGTCTTGACAGGGAAGCCTCCTTTTGATGGCGATAATTATTTAAGCATCTTGATGAAAATAGCCAATGAAGAAATTCTGCCTTTAAGAAAAATTTGCCCAGAAATCTCTCCTTATCTTGAGGCCATTTGCTTGAAATGTTTAGAAAAAAAGGCAGAGAATCGCTATGCCGATGCTAGGCTCTTGGCCAAAGATTTGCAAAATTTTCTTGCCCATCGACCTATTTCCGCCAGGCGTTATACGTTTGCCTACACACTCATAAAATTTTTCCAGCACAAAAAAATGGTTTGTATTGCTTCTTCTGTGATTGTTTTCTTATGCTTTTTACTATATAAAACCTGGGACGCAAGAATTAAAGAATCCCAATATATACAAAAAAAAGCTAAATCAGAAATTAAAAATATACAAATGATATTAAAAGAGAACGAAAATGCTAAAAAAATAGAATCTATAATCCAATTACAAAAAAAATCTTTTGATAAAAATTTAGAGAAGCAGCAGAATAACACAGCAATAGAATATGCTGAGCAAATAAGAAAAAGTTATGATCAATTGATCGAGATTTACAAAAAAAATCCAGAAAAAAAATCTACAGCCTGCTTTGCCATAGGCTATTTGTATCATTTCAGTTTTTCCAAACTTGCCCTAAGTGAGCAAAAAAAATTTGAGTGCTATGAAATCGCCTTGGGCTTTTATCATAGTGCTATAGAAGCAGATTCCAAAAACTGGCAAGCCTATTTAAATAGAGGGAAGCTATATCTTTATGAAAAAGCATGCTTGGAATTATCGATCCAAGATTTTAACTATATTATTAGGAGTTACGCAGACTTCTTTGCTCTTTGATAATCAAGGATTTTGAAAGAGAAA
>CALKWO010000081.1 GCA_938003875.1 uncultured bacterium | reverse complement strand
AAACTTTTTATAAACAATTCTTGCTTCTTTTCGTCTGTTTATTTTTTTATTTCAGGCTCGTCGTTGGCACTTCCAGAAATGATAACCTCAATTCTCATTTTCTCTAACTGTTTCATATCCAGATTGGGCTGTGGACTCTTTCTCAATTCTAAAATTTTTTCTTGTAATGCTTCTTCCAAAACTTTTTTATAGCGAATAGCAGCGATTCTTGAAACGGCTACAACCTGAGCCTTGAATTTATTCGTAAAAATGTGAGCTATATAATGGGAAATCATATCTCTGGCTTTATCCCGAATCGTCTCTTGTGCCTCTAAATATGCTTTCCATGTATAACGATTCAAAATTTTTTTCCGTGTTTCATCATCTATGGATTGAAACACATCCTCAAATTTTTGGTTCATAGACTGAGAATCTGAAACTTCTCCTCGGTGAGTCCTACCCTCATAGACAATTTCTACCGTTACACCATCCTCTACTGCCTGACGAATAGAATAACGATCAATATAATCCCCAAAAGTAGACTCCGTTTTCTCAATAGGTGTTCCTGTAAAAGCGATTTTAACCGCATTAGGAAGAGATTCCTCTAAATTAGCCCCTAAAATCTTATATTGCGACCTGTGCGCCTCGTCTATCATAACCAGAATCTTATCCGACAAATTCAATACAGGAAACTTCTGACTCAACTCATGTTCCTGAAATTTATGAATCATCCCCATAACAATATCAGGCGTGTCTGTTTGGAGATATTTTTTTAGAGAAGAAATTTTTGACGCTACTTTAACAGTATAATCAAGGCTTTTCGCTGTATCTCTCAACTGCTTTTCCAAAGCTGTTCTATCTGTAATAAAAACTACCTTATAGCCAGATAATCTTTCCTCTCTATACATCTTACGAACTACAAACATCATGGTTAAAGATTTTCCAGAACCTTGTGTATGCCAGACAATCCCACCTTTTTCTTGAGGAGTATCAGCGGATCGTAAACGGTCTATGATTTTAGACACGGCTCTATATTGCTGGTAACGAGGTACAACCTTGATTTTTCTCCCCTTAGAATTTGTCTGAAAGAGAATAAAAGACTGGATGATATTCAATAAATTTTCTTTCCTAAGCATTCCTTGAACCAAAACTTGTTGGCTACTTACGGACTGGCTTTCTTCCGTATCAATATCCGACAATTTACTTGGATAAGGGTCTTTCCATTCTAGGAAATGTTCAAAATCTCCTGTAATCGTAGAATATTTTGCCACTTGTCGGCAGGTGGCAATGACGAGCTGGTTATACCAAAATAACCGTTCATTTCCTTCCGTATTAACGCCACGGCGGTTTTGATAACGAAAAAGTTGTTCTATCGCCTCTCCTGTAGGATTAGCAATAGAAGGACTTTTACATTCCACAACGACCAGAGGCAAACCGTTAATAAAAAGAACTATATCTGGAATGACATAATTTTCTGTCCCAGGAATGGAAACCTTAAATTGAGAAATCGCTATAAAAGAATTTTTATCTGGCTCTTTAAAATCAAGAAATTTTACTGTTTCGCTTCTTTCCCCTGTTTTTCTATTTTCGGCTGAAGTATTTTCCAAAATTTTTTCTAAAATTTCCTGATTGGCTTCTAAAAGAGTATTTTTTTGAGGTACAGAAATTTCCCGAATTATGTCAAAAATTTGATCTTCTTCTAACCATGGATTGATTCTTAATAAAGAATCCCGAAGTTCCTGTTCCAAGATAACCTGATTAAAATTTTCCCTAAAAATAAGAGAATTGCTTTTGCTTTTTATTTTATAAACACTGCTCTTTTCAGCAACCAAAGGCAAAGAAAAGCCTAAATTTTCTTCTTCCCTATTTCTAAAAATCCTCCATCCTAATCTTTCCAGATGGCGTAAAAATGGCTCTTCTACATATTCTTTTTCGTTAAGTATATTTTTATCAAGCATAATATTTCTGTCTCAAATCTATATTTTAAAGTATCATTTAGTTGCGTTTTAGTCAAATTTTTGGCATAAATATCATTTTTATGATTTATCTGAGATTTCTTTTATTAAATCTGGAGAAATTCTTACTTTTCCAGTCAATAAGTCTTCCATAAGCCCACGTTTTAAGGCAAGAAGCTTTTCTTTATAGGATTGTTCTTTTTCTATGGCTTCCTCGGCAGAGGAAAGAACGGAGGCGATGCGGGATTGTTCAGAAAGAGAAGGAAGTGTAATGTTAATTTCAGAAAATATATTCCATCGTAAACTTCCTCTTCGATTAACCGTTGATACAGTCTTCAATTCATAAATAATTCTATATTTTTCTGATTTTAAAACTGCAAATAACCATAATTTATCTATATCTTTAGATAATTCAAAAACACTATACATTGGACTTATTAAAGCTACATCATACAAATTTTGTAATCCAATAGAACCTTCTTCAATATGATTAGTAGCATAAGCAAATGACCCATTTTTAACTATTTTATATGTAGCAAGGTTTTCACTATATATTCTTCTTCCTTGAAAATATTCTAAAGAATCTACCAATCCTCTATATTTACTACACGATAATACTGGATATGAATAATTTTTTATATTTTTATTAGAAAGTTGATTAGCAATATTTCCAATGGTTACAATTTCCCACTCCTCTGGTATTCTCCCCAAAGGTGAATCTTTGAATTTATGCGTTTTTTCGCTTCTTATTTGTCCATTTTCATCAATTCCATAACGAAATAAATCCTGCATCAATCCTTGCTTGATGCGCTTATATTTTTCAATAAGCTGGTATGTTTTTTCGATAGCATCATCAAGAGTGGAAAGAATAGATGCAATAGCAGACTGTTCATGCAAAAAATTAGGTATCGTAATTACTATTTTTCTAAGTGCAGATTGATTTAATTTGCTCCGTGTTCCACCTGAAATATAAAAAGTAATATCTTTATGTTCCAATTTATAAAAAATATATTCTAGAGAATACCCAATTTTATTTTTTAATACATGAGCATGATTATTAACCCAAGATTTACCAGAAATTTTATAAGCAATAGGTTTAATTTTCCACTCTTCAAAATTTCCACCATCTTCTGCTAATAATATAAGATTTTCATCAAAAATATAACTATCAATATAATCTACAATCCCATTAGCACCATAATATGGAATATAACCTTGCATTTTTTGTCTAATATCGTCATTTAATGGAACTCTTTTATTATCAAAAAGTATACATAATTCATCTATCTTTTTTACTTCCCATCCTTCAGGAATCATTTCTATTTTTGGAGATTGGTCTTTACTATTTTCTTGTTTCTTTTTATCCATATTATTTTCCACTCAAGTATTGAAGCTTTTTCAAATACTCCTCAAGCTGTTTAACGGCTTGATCTCTGCTTTGACTGATTTCTACTAAGGAAACCTTGTATTTATCCCAGAATTTTTCAAAAATTCCTACAATTTGCTTCTTTTCTGCGTTCAAATATCGTCTCATCTCTTTTTGGATGCTATCAAAAAATCTTTGTAAAATCAGCCTTTCCGCCTCTTCTTTTGTAAAAGCTTGCTTCTTTTCTTCAATCTTGGATTGGATTTCCTTCTCTTTATCTTTAAAAATTTTCTTATTTTTCTTTACAGCTTCCTCTTTTTCAATAATTTCTGCCAATTTTTCTTTATTTCCTATACTTTTTAGATATTCTTTGATATTTTTTACACTTTTTTGTTTTTCTTGCTCTTCATTCTCTTCTTCATCGTCTTCTTCTATTTCTATCTCCTCCAAAGCATCATTCAAAGAGGATTCAGCCTCTACGATTTTTTCTTCCAAAGCCTCCAGTTTCTCCAAATCTTTTTGAAAAAAAGATGCTTTTATATATTCCTCTGGTACTAAAGAAGAACTCCATCCTGTAGAAATAATCGTTTTCAAATCGTACTTGATCGCTTCCCACCAGTTCACAAAAATTCCAGCCAGTTGAAATTCATCTAAAACACCAATGGATTGAAACTGCGTTTTAAATTTCTCAATAAAATCCTTTCGAAATTTAGCAATCTGATTATGAGCAGGAAAAGAACGAATGACAACACTCGCCTCTTGCCACCATTCCAACAATTCTTTTTCCATTCTTTGATTGATGCGTTCCATAGACTCTTGTTTTTCCAATATTTCTTTAATCTGAGTCTTTTCTTTAATTTCAGGTATAAATTCAAAAGAATCAGCATCTTTTTCTTTTAGAAAAACATCAGGAGCTATGGCGTATTTTTTAAATTGATTTTCGTATCCTGCTACTTCTCGCTTTGGAATCCCTCCTGTTAAATGAGATTTCACATCCTCTATCTCAGGATCGGGAGAATTGTCTACATATCTTCTGATATTAAGGTTAAAATCATTCTCTTCTATCTCTTTATTCGTCACAATCCGAGAATATTTGGGAATCTCTAATTTATGGTCAAAAGAGTATGTAATTTTTTCTATATCCTCTGGTCTGAGATAATTTTGATTTCTGCTTTCTCCATATTCGCCGTCAGCATTGATAAAAAGAATTTTATCTTTCATTTCCTTAGGTTTGTTATTTTTATTGATTACCAAAATACAGGCAGGAATCCCCGTGCCATAAAAAAGATGTTGTGGCAATCCAATCACAGCTTCCAGAATATCATCATTGATAATTCCTTCCCTAATATTTTTTTCCGCTCCACCACGAAATAAAACGCCATGAGGCATAATCGTTGCCATAATCCCTTTATCTTTAAGACTGGCAATCATGTGCTGAACAAACATCAAATCCGCTTTTTTTCCTGTTTCAGGAGCAAAACCATAACGGAATCTTTCTGGAAATTTTATCGTAGATTTATTGTAATTCTGCGAAAATGGTGGATTCGCTATCACCCGATCAAATTTTTTGATATATCCATTTTCCAAAAACTTCGGGTCTTCCAGCGTATCTTCATTCTCAATTTTAGCATCAGGAATATTATGAAGAATCATATTCATTTTACAAATCGCCCAGACCGTTCCGTTATTGTCCTGACCATAAAGAGCTAGATTTTTGGCATTCTGTCCTTGCTCTTCCAGATATTGCTTAGATTGGATAAGCATACCACCAGAACCACAAGTCGGGTCATAAACGAACATCCCCTCCTGAGGTTTTATCAATTTCACAAGAAGCCTCACTACCTGGGAAGGAGTATAGAATTCACCACCTTTTTTCCCTGCGCTATCGGCAAAATCTTTTATCAGATATTCATAAGCAGCACCCAAAAGGTCTGGAAATTCAAAATCATCGTTAGTCAAATTGTAGGTATTAAAATGGTGGATGAGCTGAACGAGCTGGTTGTCTTTTAATTTCGTCTTTCCCTTTTTGGCATTAAAATCTATATTTTTTAAAACCCCTTCCAATTCAGAATTGGCATCTTCCAATGCTGATAAAGCTTTATTGATTTGGTTTCCGACATCTTCTTTAAGGTCTAAAATATTTTCCCATCTCGCCCTTGAAGGAACGAAAAAACTATTTCCATACTGAGTTGGGTCTTCTATAAGCTCTTGGATTTGTTCCTGATCTAAGCTTTCTTTACTCCATTTTTCCTGAATTTCTTTTTGTTGAATTTTAAACTGATCGGAAACTCTTTTCAAAAACAGCATTCCAAAAATATATTCTTTGTATTCTGAGGCATCCATTTTCCCACGCAATATATCAGCAGCATGAAAAAGATGCGTTTCTAATTGTGAAAGCGTTAATTTAGACATAATATTTTTTCATTGATCCTATTTTTTATTTTATGAATAATTCTAAGGCTTCAGCCTTTCCTTTTGGTAAATTTAACATTATAAGCAAGAAATAACAAGAACAACTATGGTTCTTTCTCTTTATAAAGGACGATTTTTATAGGCTTCTAAATCGCTATCTTTAATATCATCTGGAGACACTAAGCGATAATGCTTTTCATAGGAAATAGATACGCCTTCATCCCCTATTTCAAAAGAAAACAAAGCAATAAGATTATCTTTCATAAACTGAACTGCAACAGGAATACAAACTAACCCAGTAAATTTTTCTTCACACATCGCAAAATCTTGCTCAATTTGGACTATTCCTAAATAATCTGCTCTGCCTTTAGCTTGAACTGGTAAAATATAATGAATACCCTTTTTATCAATCCCAATATAAATTTCATCTGTTTCCACCTGTCCAATCCCTTTTACTGTAGTTCTTAGATGATTTTGTAAAGAATAGCAGGTAATGCCTAAAAAAATATCAATCAAACGATTATAACGAACTTTGGCAAGAAGACCTTGCTCATCGTCTACAGCATACTTTGCAATAATACCAGGAGTAGCATCTGGGATTTTTGTTTCTGAAAGCATTTCATTCGGTTTTATTCTTGGCATTGAAGTGAGCGCAAACGTGTATTTTGATTGACCTGTTGGCCTGATAATCCAGCTTAACCCCTCAGGAGCAGTACTACGAATAAAATCTGGCAATTCGGATCGGTATCTAAAACTATAAACAACATCGCCAAGATTTTTAGGAAGAACAATCCCTAATTCTATCGCAGTATTTACTAAATCATCACGCTCAAATGCAATTTCCTTCATTCCTTCTTTATATTTTTCTTTAAATATTTTTTCAACAATTTGGGAATATCTATTTTCTGTCCTTTTTACCATGATATTTTTTCCTTAACCAGGCCAACGTAAAATAAGCACTTCTTCTTTTATCTGCTCTTTTGTAACAGTAGAAAATCTGGTTCTAAATAAATCAATACTTTCCACTTGATATCCTAATGATTTCGCAATTTCAGCAAGAAGTGTTCCTGTCCGAATCATGACACGAAGATAAGAGGCTTGATCGCCTACAACATATCCAAGATAAGCTCCTTTTTTTAAAAATGGCCTCAATGAAGCAAAATGACGAGCCATACCACCAAAATAAAGCTTTGTAACCTTAGAATACATTCTCTCAAACCCTGATGTCTTTTTTAGCTCAATTCTCCTTGTTTCAATCGCATCAGCAATATCTTGAATTTCTCTATTATCTGCAATCCATATATCGTCATCATCGCCTTTATAAACATTCCTTGTATTAGAACGCAGTAATCCCTTTTTTAGGTTTTTCAAATCCGTTTTATTCTTTATAAAACCTAACAGAATAGATTCTAATCTTGTTGTCCGTGTATAGTCTTTTTCATTAGGATAAGGAGGTGATGTAAAAACAGCATCAATGGATTCTGGCTTTAAAAAATCTCCCATCTCTCTAGAATCAGCAAAATATACAATTCCATTTCCCATTGTTCTTGGCTTATTAAATTTTAAATCATTAGCCATATTTTCTATAATTAAAAACCAGCTTTCTACAACCAAAGCATCTTGCTTTTTATTAGAACGGACTCCCACCTCAGGACCAAAATACAAATTACTGGCATAATGGACAATCATTTTGGAAAAGGCTAATAATTCATGTTTATATAAAGAATCTTTCTTTAAATCATTGATGACATCCAGCAAAATCAATGCCTTATGTAATGGCAATGGATTAATAGAATCTTTCAGAAGCAATTTAAAAGATTCTTGAGGTAAAGTTTTTAAAATACCATTCCATTCAGCTATTGCCTTATGAGCTTTTTTACATACTAAGAAAGCATGTTCTAATAATTCCTCTGGCTCTATTGACCAATCTATTTTTACATCGCTGGCAAAATAAGCCATAGGATTAGCTTCTATACCAATGCTATCTATTCCTAAAAGCTTTGATTCTACCAAAGTAGTACCAGTCCCGCAAAATGGATCGAGCAATGTTCCCTTCACTAAATTAAACTTTTTTAGATAATCTCGCACTAAATGGGCTGGAAATGATAAAACAAAACGATACCAGCTATGAAAAGGAGAATCAACTTCCTTTAATTTGTTAATTTTTTCCTTCTTTTTTATTCTTACCTGCTTAACATCATCTTGAAAAAGTTCGAGTTGCATCTTTGCATCCTCTTTTATAAAAAAATATATGAGTCTTAGAAAACTAACCATGAACTATAAATCTAGCCCTTTTACTTTCTCTTTCCTTCAATATTTCCTGTCACCATATTAAAAACCATATTGATAATCTTATTTGCTTCCCCATACCGATTTTTATGAGTAATAACTTCTAAAGGAGCTACTGAAACACTGCCTTCGGTTTTTGATTGATTATCATCTTCTGAAGATGCATCAGAACTTTCTATATATCGGTTAAAAAGCCCCAATACTGTTGAAGCTTCCTGTTCTTGTTTTCCACTATAGCGAAGCCCTTCTAATACAGGTCGCCTAGACTCAATCTTTTTTATTTGTTTTCCTCCACCGCCACCAGTAACCGTAGCACGATTCATCTGTGCTAAAGCGACTACTGGCGTATCCAAAATTTGGCTTAGTACTCGTAACTGATGGACTATTGAAGCAATGCGAAGCTCTTCAGAATTTTCCTCTCCAACTTTTACAAGCTCAATATAATCTACCAAAATAGCACCCAATCTTCCCCAATTTTTTTTCACCTGAGTGCTATAAGAAACGAGTTGATCAATTGTAATCCCTGAATTTGCTACAAGAAAAAGCTGAGATTCATACCTTCGTAAAGTTTCAACTGCATTTTCAATATCTACATTGAAATTATCTCTGCTTTGAAAATATTTAGCAACATCTCGATAAGAATATCCTATTGATTTTACAGAATTTCTTTGACGGCCAGTCAAAAGAGATACTAATTTACAAAATAATTGAACAGAATTCACTTCATAGGAAAAGAAAATAAAAGGATCATTTTTATAAAGATTCACCCAATTCATAAGCAGATTACAGGCAAAAGAAGTTTTACCATGTCGTGGTCTCGCTCCAATTACAACCAATTCGGATGGCATAATGGCAATAGTTTCATCCAATTCAAAATAGCCACTTTTTTTCCCCTCAGGAACGACACCTGCTTCAATCCGTATATCTGAAACATCAAGAGAAACAGGAGAAATACTATTCTGATTAAGATTTAACGAAGAAAAGTCATTTTTTATTTTTTCTATAGTCTCTAAAAAAGACACTGCTTCTTTTTCTAAATCAGCTTGCCCTTGTTTTAATAAAAAACGAACTTTTTGTTTAAGTTCCTCTTGCGATTGGCGTTTACATATATCCTGCAAAACAAGGGATAATGCACAAGGCGAAAGTTTTAGATATTCTCCTGCTGTCTGAAGGCATTCTTCCGTTTCTATAGGATTCGAAATCCGACTTACAAATTTTAGAAATTCCTCCATAGCTCTGTCTTTTGCTAAATCAGAAGAAATATCTAAAGAATCAAACAACTTCTGTGTCTTCCAAATAACACCTTTTCTGGCCAATTTAAGATAATTCTGCCATTCGGAAATTCCATGAGTTAAAACGAACTCGTCTGGATCAAGGTTATTCGGTAACGCAGGAACAACAAAACTTTGAATCCCGATTTTACCTAAATTATCAACATTTTTGCTAACACCTTCCATTCCTGCACGATCTGGATCAAGGCAAATAATAGCTCTTTTTATATGTAAACGAGCTATTGTCTTCAATTGTTCTTGAGTAATATAAACTCCTACAATAGCAACAGCTCTATTTTCTCCTAGCAAATGTAGTGTTAAAGCATCCAAAAAACCTTCTACTATCACCAATTCATTTCCTGTAACTTGATGAAGAAGATACGGAGTAGATTTTGTTCCTTCACCAGGAAGAAGATAGTATTTTTCTTCACCATCAGGAACATCACCAAGACATCTTCCCCACATTGTCCATGGTTGTCCTGCCCGATTTCGCCAAAGTCCAATTAAAGGATGCGTTTCCCATTTTTTTGATATAATCCCCAAAGTTTTAAGCTCTTCATTTGTAATACTATATTGCGCCATTGTATTTATCATTTCACGAAGAGAAGGAATGAATCCTAATCCCATACGTACTAAATATTCTTTATCTGAAAAACCTCGTTTAGATAAATAATCTAAAGCTTTTTTGCTTTCAAATAACTTGATTGAAGCCCATTGAAACAAAGTTTCTAAAATATATGCTTTTCGTTGCTCAATATTGTATTTTTCATAATCATTAGGCGTGCTTTTAGGCAAAATTACTCCTGCTAATCGAGCCAATTCAAAAAGAGTCTCCTGATTTCCAAGATTTCTCCTTTTTTGAACATAATCCCAAATCGAAATTCTATAAGTACAATTATTGAGCCGATTACAAATAAGCATTATTCCGTTATGGTAGATATACGCGCTTTTTTGTTTACATTCGGGACACTCACAAAGCAGATACAACCCCTTATTTTGAGGGGCAAGCTCTTCAAAAACTACAGAGCGATCTAACTGAGGATAAATTTCATATTCCAAAAGTTCACTTACAGTTGCCATAATATTTTCCTGGTTAACTTTCATACGAAAAGATGAATTTTGGTTAACTTTCATATGAAAAGATGAGTTTTAGTTTATAAGTTCCCAACCCCCCTACCCATTTTGGCAGGAGATTGAATTGATCGAGAAGAGAAAATCGAGTTTGCCAAAAAACTCGATTTTCTTCTCTAGAGATCTCTAAAGATCTCTAGAGGAAATTAAGTTATTTATATATATAGAATTACAACCAATTTTTCATATGAAAAGGTGAGTTTTACGGTTGTATTTCATATGAAAAGGTGAGTTTTATGGTTGTATTTCATATGAAAAGGTTAATTTTGGTTGTACTCATAACATATATAGAATAAATAAATTATATTTATCTATATCCCGAACTACCCTGTTTAAAGCTCTTTTATCCATTTTTGTAATTTTTCTTTTAAATTTACAGGAATAGATTTTTTACCTGTTTCTAAACAACCAACAAATTGTTGAGTTACTCCCAAAATTTTTGCTAAAGCCTGTTGAGTCATTTTTCGCTTTTTACGAGTATCTCGAATTAATTGAGGTGTAAGTTCGTCTGGATTAGTAGAAAAATTAAGTTGTATAAAAATGGCCTTTTGTTTATCTACAGTAACAAGTCCGACTTCTTCTCTTAGAACTGTTTGCCAAATTTCTTCAAGATTATTGGGAATGTAAAATTTAATTACAATCTCAGAAGCTTGACTGGCAGTTAATTTTTTTAAATCTTCAAGAGAAGGTTCAATTTTAGCATATCCTTCAATTCCTTTGATAATAGCTACATTGACATCTTCAAGAAACTTTCGATATTTTATAGAATTATCGCCAGAATATCTAATTGGAGCATCTTTTTCAAAAATAAGAGAGCAAATACGACAAGAAATAACTTTAAATTCTTTGTTATGTTCTCTCACATATTCACCACGATGAATTAAAATATGGTCTATTAGCATTCTTTGTGTTATATTGAAATTTCTAGCATTGCAAAGAAAAATTTTGCGGATACTGGCATAATAATATCCTTCTGTTCCTCCAAAAAGTTCTTTTCTTTCTGCTTTTGTCCTATCATCTTTATCGCCTTCAAGAGCTGCACGTGTACATCCAAGAAAGCGAGGATTGATAGAGACTAAGAATTCTTTTTTTCGTCCGTCATAATGTAGATCATAAATAAAAGCTCCAAATCCTACCTCTTTCCCCTCACGATTTTTTATCCTATAACTTATCCATGACAGAGCGTCCATAATTTCTTTAATATCTTGTCCAATATTGGGGTTTTCTTGGGCTGGATCAAGTAATTCCGCCAATCCTTTTTGCGTGACAAGTATTTCATCACTGGTCCTCTGATGATGTGCTTCTGAGAGTAAAAAATCTACAATATCTTGCCCCTTATGATAAAGTCGAAGATTTTTAATTTTTTGAAAAATCCGAAAGGAAAAGAGGAAAGATCAACTGCATCATTGTAGTTGCCGAAGGTGCATCA
>CALKWO010000080.1 GCA_938003875.1 uncultured bacterium | reverse complement strand
GCTTATATATTAGTAGATTTCAGCTTAAAAGTTTTAAAAATAAAAGTTTTAAAAAGCTTATATATTGCAGATTGTTACCGATAAAAATTTTAATCCTGGTTTTATCAAAAATTTTTATTCGGCTTGAATCACCTTTCGTAATAAGTATACTATTTTAAAAACTAAGGTTATTCTATTTCTAACTAACTTTATTATAATATTTTATGTAAGAAATAAAAAACTAAGAAATATTTTTTTTCTCTTGACTTTCATGACAGAATCTACAATCTTAACTTAACAGCGTTGGGGTAACACCCAGGTCTAGGTTTAGGTTTAGGTTTAGGTCAGTCCACTTCCTCAATCAAGTCAACAGTGTTGTGGGCAAAGATGCGAGCCATAACGAAAGTAAACTCAAATGAGCCTCGTTACACAAATAGAAGTTGGCTAGGCCGTCAGATAGGTTGAAGTCTGTAACTGATGAGTGAGTAATAATGGGTAGCGTTCATCAGACTTCTCGGGGGCAAAGGAGATAGCGCGTATCGAAAGAATAGTCGAGTAACCTGGGAGACCCTTATGGATGTCCTAAAGACAACAGACTATGGGAATCAATAACCATGGATTGGTCTGTAAGGGAGTCGGATAAGCCCATATTAGCGAAGAAGCGAGTAATGATCGTGGAGCAAAGGGGCTTTACTGAAAGTACGTCAAGTTAGATAAGAATGACTCTAAATTGGTATATACCAATATACCTACTATAGAACAAAGTTGTTCTTTGAGACAGAGACTATATCAAAGCCCAAGCGATAGAAAAGCGATAATGGAAAGCTTATCTTGATAAGCCGCAAAACGTAATAGTTAGTAAGGTCTAAGAGATACTCAACTAAGTTATCAAAGATCTATTGTGAAAGGCTCTGATGAATCTTTCAGCGAAAGCCGAATGCGGGAAATCCACACGTTCGGTTTGACGAGGAGGGAGACGGTAGCTTTTAGCTACCTCTCCTTTACTCTACTGGTTCTTTTTAATGTATGCAATCCATCCAAGATTAAAAAGGCAAGAAAACAGAAAAAATCTGTCTTTTTTCGACTTGATGCACAGCAATTTTTCCTCCGTGCAGTCTGGCAACCAGGCTGCAAAAATAGGCATCCCATCCTCTGGGTCTACGGACTCCTTTGCCACAATGCACAGAAAAATATTTGTCGAAATATTTTTCCAGGTGTTCTTTTAGAATAGCAGATCCTTCATCTTCTATCTCTAGCAGCAAAAACGGGTCTTGTTTTTTTAGAGAAATTTTTACTTCTTTAGTGTCAGGGCAGTGCTGGAGGCTGTGGTTTATAAGGGTATAGATCATCCTTTCTATAAGAATCTTATCGCCCTGGATGCAGGGTGGGCATTCTATGGTTTCAAAAAAAATTTTTTTTTGAAAAAATGTGGCAATAGGGTTGAGTTTTTCTATATTTTTTTGCAAAATAGGCGAAATTTGCAACGGCTCCAGCTTAAGCGGAAAATGGTTTGTTTCTATACTGATGCTGTCTTCTATGTTTTTGCATAAAGCAGCCATTTCATTAGAAGACCATACAGAACTCATAAGATACTGCTTTGGCTTGGGATCTAATGATTTTGCCATCATAGAGATAAGACCAAGATATCCTGTAAGGCTGGACATAGGATTTTTAATATCATGAAGCAAAATCTTGAGGATTTCATTGGTTTGCATTTCAGCAGAAACAATATTTGCTTTTGCTTCATCTTTTTGATACAATGATGGAAAAGAGTTTGTTTGTTCCATTAGCGGTTTCCTTAGGGAAGAAGAAGGTAAATGTGAGTTTCGCATTATACTTGAAAATTGTCGCAGCCATCTTGTTATTGCTGCTTGGTATTATTATTGGTTTGGGCTTTGATGAATTTTGCCATAGGCTAATACAATGGATTCCTGGTTTTAAAGAAAAAGTTGTTCTTGAAAAAACTGTCCTCGATAGCAATCCTCTCTTGCTCCTCCAAAAGCTGCAAACGAATCCCAGCCTGCAAAAAAGCTGGAAATTTCCTGAAGTTTTGCTAATTCTACAAAATCATTACATCAAAAACCAGGACAAACTACAAGAAACCTTTTTATATGGAGAGAAAAATTTTTCTTCCAGTGCGTTATATGCTTTTTGGCAAATTCGATGGGCTAAAAAATTGTATGACAGTGGTTATACTCAGCAGGCACTGCAGATATATGATAAAGAGCATCCAGACAATTTCTGGATTGAACCTGAGCTTCTAAAACAAAAAGGCCTTTGGGCTTATGGAGAAGGGCAAGAAATAAAAGCTTATGAATTATGGAAGACTTTAGAGCAAAAGTTCCCTTTTAGTAAGGCATTCAGAGAAATTAAAAAAGAATACTATATTTTAAAAAAAAATAAAGAGTGAAAAATTTCGATTTTTTTATTATTATAATTTGGTTTATATGAGATATAGATAGGAAAATAGCCTGATGATCAAGTACTATTCAACAGAAAATAATAAAATTCAGGTAGCCGATATGGCATCCAGCAATCTTTTTATGGTAGTAGACCCTACTCCTGAAGAGAAAAAATTTTTGACGACACAGGAAGAGCTAGATGAGCATAATCTCAATTCTGCACTCGATCCCGATGAAGTTTCCCGATTGGAATATGAAACCAACCATCTTGTGTTGATTCTTAAAAAGCCCAGGAGTTATTCCTCTAACGATTTATTTCAATGTCATGTCAACTCTGTAGGCATCTTTTTATTTGAAAATAAAGTGATTGTAGTTTCTGATGGAAATTTTCCCCTGACTTCAGATAAAAAATTTGCAAGGATTACATCACTTAAATCTATGGTTCTTAAAATATTAGGATATAGTATATACCATTTTATGGAGCATCTGCGCATCATGAGCCAGATTGCAGATGAACTGGAGCAGAAAATCAATGCGTCTGTAGGAAACCAATATCTCATCAATATGTTTTCCTTAAGCAAAGGGCTTGTGTATTATCTTAATGCCATCAATTCCAATGGCATTATCTTGCAAAAACTCAGCAACTCTCCCAAATTTCCCTTAAGCGAAGAGGAAAAAGAGCTGCTGGAAGATCTGATTATAGACAATTCGCAATGCTCCAGAATAGCAGAAATCTATTCTAACATTCTTGCTAGCATGATGGATGCCAGGGCTTCTATCATAAGCAACAATCTTAATATACTCATGAAGACTTTGACATTGCTAACCATTGCTATTATGGTGCCTACCCTGGTCGTCAGTGCTTTTTCTATGAACGTCAAAATCCCCTTACAAAATTATCCCTATGCTTTTTGGATCATCATGTCCATGGCTGCAGTCTCTGTTTTGCTCTTTCATGCTTATTGGAAATACAAAAAATGGTAGAAAAATACATCCAAAGCCTGAGCAACCCTTTTGTGAAGGAAGTTCTCAAGCTTTATGAAAAAAAAGATCGGCAAGCCAGAGGGCTATTTTTGATTGAAGGAAGAAAAGAGCTGTCCCTGGCATTAAAGTATCGCGTTAAAATCCAGCATCTTTTTTATTGCCAGGAGCTTATACAAAAAGACCCAACGATTCTTGAAAAATTTGAATCTATAGAAAAAACCAGAGTGAGTCCTAAAGTGTTTGAAAAAATAGCCTACCGAGGCACAACAGAGGGCCTTCTTGCAATAGCCATTCAGCCTTGCCATACTCTGGATGATATATCAGGAGAGGGAAATTTTGTTGTGGTTTTAGAGAAAATGGAAAAACCTGGAAATATTGGAGCTGTCTTACGGACAGCAGATGCCGCAGGAGTGAACGCTGTAGTGGTTTGTGATGAGGTAAGTGATATATACAATCCCAACGTCGTGCGAACCAGCCTGGGCGGGCTGTTCTCTACTCTTGCGATACAATCTAATACAAAAGAGGCTATTTCCTGGCTCAAAAGACATAATTATTCTATTGCTGCGGCTACACCAAAAGCTTCATCCCTGTATAACCAGATCCAACCTCAAGGGAATTTTGCAGTAGCGATTGGCAGCGAAAAAGATGGTTTGAGTGAAGTCTGGCTGGAACAGGCAGATTACAAAGTTTTGATTCCCATGGTCGGACAGGTAG
The DNA here is from genome assembly GCA_938003875.1 of uncultured bacterium. Classification (GTDB taxonomy): domain Bacteria; phylum Planctomycetota; class Uabimicrobiia; order Uabimicrobiales; family JABWCH01; genus JABWCH01. The sequence goes on along the minus strand of CALKWO010000080.1, from coordinate 6,194 downwards.
ATTCGCTGAATGCCTCAGTTTCCGCAGGCATTCTGATCTATCAATATGCTCAGTGCAATAGGCATTGAATGAAGACGCAGGGATTGCGCTGGCGGTGGGCTTTTGAGAAGACCCGACTTTTTCGGCGCAACCCTGCGGCTACAATCTATATTTTCGATCCAATTAACCAATTCCGATTTTTTGTCTGACTTCCTGCATGGTTTCCTGCGCGATCGCCCTGCATTTCAAGGCACTGTCTCGGAGATAGTCTCGAATCATATCGGGATTTTTCTGGAGTTCATAGTAACGATTGCGGATGGGGCCAAGATGGGTTTCCATGTTTTTGGCTAAAATCTTTTTGCAATCCAGACAGCCGATTCCTGCTCTTCTGCATTCCTGGTCAATGTGCTGCAAATCTTCTTTAGGGGAAAAATGCTTGTGATAGGACATATAGATATTGCAGTCTTCTGGTACGCCAGGGTCTTTTCTCATCTTTCTTCTCTCATCGGTTTTAGCGGTGGCAAGCTTTTTCCAGATTTCTTCTGGTGCTTCGATTACGCCAAGCGTATTGCCCAAGCTTTTGGACATCTTGCTTGCGCCATCAATTCCCATGATTCTCTTGGCCTCTCTCAGAATAGGCTGAGTTTCGGGGAATGTATCACCGTAAGTTTTATTGAACCTTCTGGCAATTTCACGAGAAAGTTCGAGATGCTGTATCTGGTCTTCTCCTACAGGAACATAGCCAGCTTTATAGAGAAGAATATCGGCTGCTTGCAAAACAGGGTAGGTAAAAAGCCCCACATTGACGGACTCGCCTCTGTCTTTGGATTTATCTTTGAACTGGGTCATACGGGAAAGCTCTCCCATACTACAGCAGCAATTGAATACCCAGGCGAGTTCTGTATGCTCAGGGACATGACTTTGGATAAAAAGAAGTGCATTCTCTGGTTCTATTCCACAAGCCATGATGACACTAGCTGCATTGAAAATTTTGCTTTTGATTTCCTGGACATCATAAGGGATAGTGATGGCATGGTAGTCTACAACGCATAGAATTGCATGATATTCTTGGGATTTTGCCAATTCTACCCAGGATTGCAAAGCACCTAGATAATTTCCAATATGGATTTGGCCTGTGGGTTGTATTCCAGAAAAAAATCTTTTTTTAGGCATTCTTACCTCCTGCTATATCTTTTGATGCGTTATTTTCTGAAGAGCCAGAAGGTTGGTTCGCAGGCTCTTCCTTCTTTTCTTTGATAGAGCTTATCTTCTGCAATGCCTGGTTTTTCATGTTTTTAATAGCATCGAGAAGAGATTTTGCCCTTGCATGGAAATCACTTTCTTCTTTTTCGGATGTGGAAGGTTTGTGTTCTATGCTGCAATAGTCTTCAATGAGCATGATTGTCCATCTTGTGGCATCTCTCATTGCCTGAGCTACAGCTTGCTTTTCTTCCAGATGGGTGTTCTTTACGAAAACATGCCAGTAAGCCATCTCATTGAACCATCCGCCGAGCGCAACTTCCATTTGTACTAGATTGCTGGTATTTTCATTCAAGGCTTGTAAAGGACGAGCTAGCAAGAAATAGACGATTTCAGCAGTAGCGACAATCCCTAAAATAAAGCCTAAAAGAGCACTACCAGTAAAGGCAGCATAAATACCAAAGCATATCATGATAATGCTAAGAGCAAATACAAATGTATGCATCCCCAGGCTTACATAAAAGGAAAGCCGATTGTTCCTGGATGCTTCGTTAAGCTTCATGACACTTCTCTGGTTTACACGTTGAATTTCTTGCATTTGCTGCTCGTCCTGAAGCTCAAATTGCAGGATGTTCTTGACGGTTTCTATTGTTTTTTCATCCAGATCGAGCCCCCATTCTTTTGTCTTTTCTTTAGGGTTCTGAAACCATTGGTCAAAGCTATCTCTATCTTTATGGATAGACTTTAAAAGCTTTTGCAGTGTATCCGAAATCATATAATATTTTTCCTTCTCAAATTATATTTGAAAAACGGGTAAAGGGGAGAAATCGGCTGGAATTCCAGGGAATTTAGCTTCTGTAAAATCAGAAATGGCCTTTCTGGTTTTTTCAGAAATCAGCTCGTTCATCTTCTCTAAACAAGAGTTGCAAATCAAAAGAGAGTAGAACATTTCTTGCCCTTTATTCATAGACATAATGGAGTATTCTCGCATTTCTTTTTTTTCCTTTTTGCACAAACGACATTCGTCATTCATGGCATCGTATTTCAGATTTTCCAGAAAATATTTTTCCAGGGCTTTTTTGGATTCCTGGGAATACTCCTTAAGCAATTCCTGCCCACATTGTTCACAAAGGGCATATTCGAAGATTACTTCTTTTCCTTTGTAAACCTTTTGTATTTCATAGAGCTGAGGCGGGAATAAAAGATCTTTCTCGCAGCCCACACAAGCATTGAAAAGTTCTTTAGAATAACAAGAATAAAACTCCTGGGGAATAGGAACGGCTTCGCCATATAGTTCCTTGCAAATTTTTTCCATCTCTTCCCAGGAAAAGGCAGTTGCATCCTGATTTCCTGAAGATTGATTCAGAAATTTTTCTAATTCTTCCCAAGGGTCATAGTCCATAAAGGCTCCCTCTGGCTATGCCATAACCACTTCTTTAATATCGGGAATCAAATCTTTTACAGCTCTTTCAATGTAAAATTTTAAAGTACTTTGTGCTCCAGGACAGCCGCAGCAAGCCCCTAGAAAGTGTACCTTTACAACCTTGTCTTCTGTGATTTCCACAAGCTGGATATCTCCGCCATCCATTTGCAGGTTGATGCGTAAGGAATCCAAAACTTGCTCTACTTGAGCAACTAGATCGCTGCTAGATTTGTTCTCTTTTTTTTCTTCTGCACATGAACATTCACATACACAAGTTTTTTTTTCTTCTGACTTGCTCATGAGTACTCCTTTTTATTTTTTTGTTCTATGGGGTATAGATGATCCTTACCCAATTCATTCCAATAGTATATATCGTCGTCGCCATTTTGCCATGTTAATTCCGCAATTACTCCATCTCCTCTGTCCCAATAATAACCAACAATGCCTAGCTTCGGATCTTTGAGATGGCATCCCACTAAAGCAATTTCCTTCATACATTCCAAACTCTGTTTTTTCATATACTCTCTTTGAAAAATGCTTTTTCTTCTTTCGCTCAAATTTTTAATCAAAGGTATTTTGGAATCAAGCTCCTTTAAAACCTGATGAGATTCTATGATATCTGAGACAATGCTTTTTATAAAAGGTAGTGTCTGTTTGGCCTGTTCTAAGGTAAAAACTTTTGGTTCTTTTAATTTCATCGTGAGCATCCTAAGCTAGAGATTTTAGTATTTGCCTGCATCTCCTGGCGAACTTTTGGCGTTTTCATCTTCTGTGACTATTTTGACGCTCGCTGATGCGCCAATTCTTGTTGCTCCTGCTTTTACCATAAGTTCAGCAGCTTTACGGTCACGGATTCCACCAGAAGCCTTCACGCCCATATTCGGGCCAACTACCTGTCTCATCAAGGCAATGTCTGCTGCGGTCGCTCCGCCTGGGACAAACCCTGTAGACGTTTTTACAAAATGAGCACCTGCTTTCTTTGCCAGCTCGCAGGCAACGATTTTTTCTTCGTCTGTGAGCAGTGCGGTTTCCAATATTACCTTAACGATAGTTCTGGGAGAAACATTCTTTACAACAGAAGCAATATCGTTTTGTACATATTCATAGCCTTTTGATTTCAGTGCACCTATAGGAAGTACCATATCTATTTCTTCTGCACCATCGGCTTCTGCAAGTTGTGCTTCATACACTTTGGCACCTGTAAGACATGCTCCCAGGGGAAAACCAACTACTGTACAAACCTTTACCCTGGAGCTTTTCAAAATGCTATACGCATATTTTACATAGCAAGAATTAATGCAAACGCTTGCAAATCCGTATTGTAAAGCTTCCTTGCAAAGAATCTCTACCTGCTCAGGAAGAGCATCTGGCTTGAGAAGAGTATGGTCAATCAAAGGTGCAAGAGTACCTGGCATGTTCTTTATCCCAGGCCTGGCTCCAATTCTGGATGCTCCTAGCTGCAAAAGCATATCTGTATGCTCTGATTGCAGATGATCGTTACCACCATCCGATGAATACATAGGATGGTACGTTTTTTCCAGAATCGCTACAACTTCATCCGTAATCTGTTTTACTAATTTTTCCAGTTCTAATGTTGCTATCACGTTTTCTGCTCCCTAGTTATATATGGTTTTGCATGATTTCCAGGTTGTCTACTACTGCAACCACAACGGACTGAAGGGGAATATCATTATCCTGAAAAATAATTCTAGCTCCTCCGCCTTCTTTCATGACCAAAACCAGATCGCCCACGCCTGCATCTACTACATCAAGTGCAACAAAAGATGCACCGATGGATTTTCCTGAACAATCTACAGGCTGAACCACCAGCAGGCGGTTGTCTTGTAAATGCGCATTTTTTTGGGTGGCAACCACAGTCCCTTCTATTTTGGCAAGGATCACTTTGCATTCCTTAAATCAATGGTATCCACAATTCCTATAATCGAAGCATCAATAGGAACCATCTTCCTGTGATATGGGATAACTGCCTCATAAGCGGTTATATACAATACGGTTTCCCCTGGGCCTGCGCCTATAGTATCCACTACAGCAATAGGCTCTCCCAATTTTTTGCCATCAGCAGCAATTGGTTGCATTAATTGAATCTTGGCATCCTCTAAACCTGGATATTTGCATGTTCCCCAGATTGTTCCAAGAACTTTTCCTAATTGAGGCATTATGATATTCCTTAAGACAATTCCAATCGCATGATTTTGTCCACTCTAGGTTTGTGCCTTCCTCCTTCAAAAGGAGTTTCCAGCCATACTTTCACCATTTCTATGGCTAAAGCAGGACCTAATGTTCTGCCTCCCAATGTCAATACATTTGCATCGTTATGCTGGCGAGAATTTTTTATGCCAAACAGGTCATAGCAGTTTGCTGCGCGAATTCCCTTGATCTTATTCGCTGCCATGCAGCTTCCAATGCCTGCACCATCTATCATGATCCCTCTTTTGCATTTGCCAGAAGCAACCGTGGTGGCAACAGCATAAGCAAAATCTGGATAGTCTACAGGGTCAGAATTGTATGTGCCTGCATCAATGACCTGGTAGCCCCATTTGGTAAGCTCTTTTTTGATTTCTTCCTTTAAGGCAAAACCACCGTGGTCAGCCCCTATGACAACTGCCTGTGGCGTGTACTCTTCTCCAAAGGATACAGGCTTAGGATAGCTGACTTCCAGACGGATTCCTAATTCATCCGCAGCATCGCGTGCAGAAGGAGTTACTACGGCATTAGGCATTATAGAGATAACAGACTCTCCTCTTCGCTCATAAACGATCTTTTCGTTTACAAAATCCAGTGCTTTACCAGGGGCTTTCTCCTCGATTTTTAATGATTGCAAGAGCTTTTCTCTTACTAAAGATTCTATTTTGGCTCGATCTATCATATTTTTTTATCCTGCTTATGTTTCTGAAACTTTTTGAATCTGTTCTTCTATAATTTTTTTTCTCTGTTCAAATTCTTTTTCCAGAACTTCTATGGATTGAAAATCCATGTTTTCTACAATAGCGGAGATAACGGCATCTACTGGTTTATTGTTTGTCTGGTTGGTTTGTCTTGCCGAGCTGCCCTGTGTGACAAGCACCAGCTCGCCCATGCCTGCAGAAACGACATCTACTGCAACGACGAAGTTAGACAAAGGCTTTAAATCCAGCCCAACCGATTGTACAACGAGCAATCGAAATCCTTCCAACCTTTCCTCTTTGCGAGTTGCCCATATTGTACCTATGACTCTACCTAGCAACATATTCTATTTCCTTAAAAAACAACAAAATTCTATATTGGTCAAAGTGATCCTGTGCAAAATGAGTAGTGCTATGGCAATAGCATCTACTCCATTTTGCGGTTCTAGCATACTTTTAAAGAAGGTACTATTTATATCTTCCTTGAAATATGTTCCTGTATAGGAAATTATAGTTTTGTCGTAATCGTAATCTTTATCGTAATCTTTATCTTTATCAATGCTCATAGAGGATAAGGATTAAGATAACGATAACGATTACGATTACGATAACGATTACGATTACGATTACGATTACGATAAGATTACAGCTTACGCACGGGAAAGATTGCCTCCGAAGGAGGCTAATTC
>CALKWO010000079.1 GCA_938003875.1 uncultured bacterium | reverse complement strand
CTTTTCTTTATTTATCGCAGTTGATTTACTTATAGGCAACGTGGCACACTCATAACAACCTCCTTTCTTTTGAGGTTGTTATTATAACCTATATCTTTATTGATGTCTAGCTACCACCCATTCTGGTGAAGAGCCACATGAAGGAACCACTTTACTACAACAATGGCGTGAAGAAGCCGAGTCTAGTGGCATTGCTCAAATGCAAAAGATGGCTAATACTCTTCGAAACCATGAATCTGAAATTTTGGCTTATTTTGATCATCCTATCTCTACAGGCCCTTTGGAAGGGATAAATAATAAAATCAAAACTCTTAAACGACAAGCCTACGGCTTTAGAGATATAGAATATTTCAAGCTAAGATTATTAGACCTTCATGAAACTCAGTATGCTCTCATGGGTCATCACGCATGATCTGTAAAAGTCAGGTACAAAGAATTCGGATGAACCACAAATTCTTTGCTTTCATGTTCTTTCATCCATTCTTTTGATGAGGATTTCCTCTTCTGTGATGCGGGGATAGTATTGTCTTTCGCCTGCCTCTTGCCAGGTTGCGGTTTTGATCCTCAGGAAAGGGTTTTCCCAGGGGTCTTGCTGTTTTTCATTGTTTTCTGGGCTTTGGGGAGCGAGGAAGATGGGGACTTTGCGTCCTGCTATGGAAATCCATCTTTGTTTTGTAAGATATTGCAGGATAAAATCTTTGAGCCTCAAGGAAGCCTGGGTGGTATCAGGATCTTTTACCATGATATGCAGGTTTGTATAGACTTCATAACCGTGAGCAGGAGGTCTCACCCCTATGACGCTCAGTTTGATTTCGTTCTCTTTCAGAAAATAGACAAACGTGTCTTTTTCTTCTTCCCATGTCTGTCTTTGCGCATCAGGCTTGATTGTGTAGGTTCGTAGTTGTAATACAATGCCTCCCTGTGTGTTTTCTTTTGGCTTTGCGTCCCAGGTTTCGATCATGAATTCCTTGCCCAGCAAATGCCGTATCTGGTCTCTCATTTCGTTGAAAAGCTGGCGTAATCCTTCCTGAACATCTTGTTCCAACTGATAGCGTACGAGGTAGAAAGAACCGAGCTTCAGTGTTATCGGCTTTTCAGAGGCAAAGAGATACATATTCAATCTCTCTGGCATAGGAATCGGCCAGGGTTTTACCAGGAATTTTTTGTCTACAAACTCAAAAGACTGCAAGGGGACTCGGATATAATGCCATACCCCTGGCTCATGGAAAGGGATTCCGTAAAGTTCCACCAGGTTTCCAATCTGAAGGTAGCAAAAATGGTTTTGTTTCTGGCAGGAAGCCCCTTCATATCTTATCCAAAAAGCAAGCTCCTGAAAGCGTGAATCTCCTCGATTTTATGGATTGGCGACGATAAAACCATTTTAGCGGTGGAAGCCTTGTTCCACGTTCTTTTCGGCTCTAAATGAATCGTGGTAGACTCTGCACAATCCGAAATCTGGGAATCCCATTCTTCATTGCTATGGAAAAGTATTTCCCATTTCATCCCTTCCAATTCTTTCCATGCCATATATCATTTCTCCTTACGCCATTTTTCATAGGCCTCGATACTTTCTGCTGCTATGGCTTCGTCCAGGGGCTTTATCTTTTCTTCTATCCGAATTCCCTGCAATCTTGCCTGCTCATGTTCAATATGGGCAAGGCGAATATGATATTGTATCCATTCTGCAAGGAGCTTCTGTAGCACCAAATCGCCCTGGGCTTCCTCGTAGTTTAGCTTTCGGCCTGTTTTTTTCCAGTGCAGACGAATCTGAGATTCCAGAGATACCAGGCTTTGGCAGAGAGCGAGCTTTTCTTGTTCCAGCCTGGCTTCTTTCCATGCCAGAATTTGTTTCCAGGAATCGCTCCCTAAAGCCATCCAACCCAAAAACGCCAGAAGAGCAATGGCAAGGCCTGCTATCCAGGGCAAAAAGGACAAAGGCTTGCTCCTGGCAGAGCATTCTGGCAGGGAAACATCGTCCAGAATTGCCTCCTCGAAAAGGCAACCCTCTGCCTTTGCCTTCCGAAGGGACATCGTGCAGAACTCTGTTCGGGCAAGGGATGTATGGTAAATCTCCGAGCGATCCATCCTGCATTCCTCGAATCTGGCATCCGTAAGGCTGGCAAACCGCAGTTTTGCTTTGATGAAGGAAGAACGAACCAAAACCGCCTCGCCCAAATTCGCTCTTGTGAAATCCGCCTTACGGAAATCGGCCTCACAGGCACTCGCCTTTTGCAGATTGGCATCTACAAAGCTAGCCCCAGAGCAATCCGCACCATCCATCACAGCCTCGCAAAGCACTGCCCTGTCCATACAGGCTCCCCGAAGCTTTGCTCTACGGAGATTGGCCTGAACGAGATAAGCCCCTGTCAGATTCGCCCCGCTCAGATCCCTGCCACTCCAATCCACGCCCTTGAAATCGGAATAGGCAAGATGAGCCTGGCGCAACTTTTTCCCCCTCTGATCCGAGGATGGAAGGTGGGGACTATGAGAATCCATTCTTGCCTCCTTGCAAATGCAATAGGGATTTTACTGCCTAATATTCCACAAAAAGCCCGATGTTCATGAGTAGCATATAAGAATTGCTGATATTCCAGCCTTTTCCACAAAGACGATAATACCTGTAAAAATCTGGCTTATTGATTTTTACCCATTCTGTGGGATTATCCTTGACATTGTTCCAGCTTTTTCCATCTGCATCAGCACCACTTACAAGATGCCATTCTATGGGGCGATGCCCTGGGCTGGTATATGCAACCCCTATGGGGTAAAGAAGTCATTATTCCAAAATAGGTTATATCAATATATCAATAGTTTTTCCAACTAGCACAAGTCGTTAAATTTTCGCTGAAAAGCAAAGATTTTTTGATCACAAAAAGCACAAAAGGCACAGGCTGGCTTTGTCCCAATTTTTTTTGTGCCTTTTGGTGCTAAACCTTTTTTGATTTTGGTTTGCCTGAGCAAGGATGCACTATCCGCCTTCTAGCATTTATCATGAAGAACACGAAAAGAAATAGGCTGATTGTTTTTTTTTGTGTCCTTCGCATTCTTCATGGTAAATTTTTATCTGCAATATTGACTTTGATGCTTTTGGATCTGAGACATAATCTCTTGGGCTACAGAGACAACCTCCATGCCTTGTTCGCCGCTTACTACAGGTGTTGTATTATCGCGTATCGAGGCCAGGAAGCTTTGGATTTCCATAGCCAGAGGTTCATTTTTTACAATAGCGATGTTTTCTGTTTGCAAAATTTTACTATAGAATATCTCTTCAAAGTTCATACCTGTAAATTCTTGAGGAATGCCAGCCTGGAGATTTACATTTTTCCAGGTGGATGGCATTGTATATACTTTTCCTTCGCTTTTGGCATAATCAAGCTCGACATAGGAATCAGCAGTAAAGATTTTGGCTGTTCTGCATGCGGTGAAGGCTACTCTGCTGGCACTTATATTCGCTACGCAGCCAGATTCAAAAAGGATTCTGGCATTGGCAATATCTTCTTTGGGGCCTATGACGCAAGAGCCTATAGCCTCTATCTTTTTGACTTTAGATTTTGCCAAAGCGCATATAATATCAATATCATGAACCATAAGGTCTAATACTACCCCTATATCGCCTGAACGGAAACGATAAGGACTGCATCTCTGGGCTTCTATATAAAGGGGCGTATAATTTTTTTTGAACAATTCTATGACAATAGGGTTAAACCTCTCGCTGTGTCCTACTTGCAATTTAAGATTTTTTTTCTGGGCGATCTCTACCAGCTCTCTGGCCTGGTCTACATTTTTAGTCAAAGGTTTTTCCACCAGAACATGTGTACCCGATTGTAAAAAATCTTTTGCTATAGAATAATGAGCCTCTGTGATGCTTGCAATAGATACTGCATCTACTTTCCCTAGAAGCTCTTGATAATTCTGGATAGGCTTGGTCGAAAAAGATTCGGCGGCTGTCTTCGCTTTTGCTGGATCAATATCTGCGACTGCAATAAGTTCAACACCAGGAATTTGTTTGTAAATTCTGGCATGAATTTTGCCTAAATGTCCTACTCCAATTACAGCTACTTTCATGAAATTGATTTACCTTAAAATAAGAATTTTGTTTGACATACTGAAAAAAAACACCGATAATAGAGACTACTATTATAGTTGAAAGTATGATGGAGTAAAAATCTTTTTTTGTAAATCCCTGAAAAATATGGAATGCTATGAAGCAAAAAAGATTAGTATATAGCAAAGCCTATACTTTAGTAGAGCTTATGATTTCTATGGCTCTTTTAGGTATATTGGGGCTTCTGGTTGTCCAGGTATTGCGTAGTACCATGCAAACCTGGAATTATTCAGAAAATCAGAGGCAGTTGTATGAGACAGCCTGGTCAGTTACACAGAAGATTCAAGATGATATGGAATCAATATGTAGTTTGGAAGATCCGTTGAAAGAATCAAGATTGATTATAGATTTTGATTCCCAATCCAGGCAAAGAATTCGATTTATTCGCAGAATAGAAGAAAAAAAACATTCTGTTCTACGCAATTCGGGGAAAGATACTTTAGAAAAAGGTTATAGTGAATACTACTTTACTTCTTTGGATTCAGAGAAAAATCTTAGAGCCTCAGGCGGCCTGGCAGAGATTGTCTATCTGCAAGGAGAGCAAAATTCCTTGTGGCGCGGATTTAAAACACCTATAGGAGGTAAAGAATCTTTTTTTCTTTCCCAAAATATAGAAGCAAAAGAAAAATTCTCTCAAACTTGCCAGCTTTTGTCTTCAGAAATTCTTTACTTTGGAATAGAATGTTGGGGCAAAAACACGACACACTGGGACACGACAGACGGAAACTCTTCTTTGTCATGGAATTCCGATCTAAATGCTTTTCCTATGAAAGTGCAGATTCTTTTAGCGATAAGCGGCCAGAATTCTCCTATGGCCTTTCTTTCAGAAGATATACAAGAGAAACAAGATACCATTCTATTCAAATCAGAGATAAACTTTCCTGTTCCTGCTGGCTATAAAAATTTTGTACGAATAGGTGCGGAATGGGTTTCCTATAAAGAGTGTATAGAAAATCGTATAACAGGAATCAAGCGAGGTATATTCGGTACCCAGGCTAGATCTCATAAAGCTGGCAGCCAGATACTTTGGGGTGTTTTTTTTACAACAACGCTCTATTTGCCATGCTATCATGGATTATAAGTCTCTTAGGAGGAATTTGTGGATAATCTTGATTTTCAAGAAGACTTGTCTGAATTAGTGAATGAATATATCAAAGTATTGCCAGAAAAGCTGGCGGAAATTGAGATTCTGTGGTATAAAATTTTAAATGAGCCATGGAATAAAGAAAAAGCCTTACAAATCCACCGAGAGCTTCTGAACATGGTTGGCTCTGGAGGAACGCTCGGACTTCATCGGCTTAGCAATATTGCTCGCGATTTTGCTTCTTCCGTTGCTAGTTTAATTGCAGCAGATACTCGCCCCATTCCAGAAGAAGAGATGCTTGTACAAAAATTCATACAGGAATTGAGTAGAAGCATAGAAAATAACGAGCTAAAGAAAAAGCAAGACAAAACACTCGTTACACGAAAGCTTCTTCAAGAACTAAATTCTAAAAGGCTGGAAGCAGAAGAAAACATGGAAAGGCTGCAAACCAGGCTAAAAGAATTAGAGAAAAGAATGGAAAATACCGCTAATGTAAATAGCAAAAGCGAATTTTCAGAAGGGACAGTGTTGCCAGGAAGCGCAGGGGAGAGCTATACTATCAAGCAAATTTTTGCCAATGGCGGAATGGGAATCACATACCATGCTCTGCGGAACTCCGATAATATACATGTAGTCATCAAAACACTTTTTCCTGAACTTGTTACAGATACCAAGGTAAGTATGAGATTTTTGCAAGAAGCAAGAGCAATCATAGAGTTAGATCATGCCAATCTTGTCCATGGTTATGATTTTTACCAGGAAAAAAATCTTTGCTATCTTGTTATGGAATATATAGATGGGGAATCTGTTGGCGCAATGTTGAAATCTTCAGGCTCGATAGATGTTATAAAAGCTACCAAGATTATTTTGGACATTGCCCGTGGTCTATCCTATCTGGAAGAGAAAAAATTGGTACATCGGGACATCAAACCAGAAAATATCATTCTTTCCCAGACAGGGGTCGCCAAGCTTGTCGACTTTGGGCTTGTTAAAATGACAGACCGAGATTGTACCTTGACAACAGCAGGAATCGTTCTGGGTACCCCCCATTATCTTTCTCCTGAGCAGCTCAGCGAGTCCAAGGTGGATATTCGAAGCGATATATACAGTCTGGGAGCTACATACTATCATATGGTTGTGGGAGAAGAACCTTTCCAGGGCGAGAACCAGATGCAGGTACTCCAAAAAAGACTGGTCAATGTCCCTAAGCCTCGAAAGGCAAAGCCTGATTTGGCAAAAGAGGTTGCCAATGTAATAGAAAAAATGATGCAGATTAATGTCAATAAAAGGCATAAAAATTCAATAGAATTAATAGAAGATTTGGAAAAAATACTCAAGATATTATTAAGAGAAGATGGGAAATGAATGATTTTTTTAAAGCCTTGATTTTAGGGATTGTAGAAGGTATAACCGAATTTCTGCCTGTTTCTTCGACGGGCCATTTGATCTTGATGAACCAATGGATTGGTTTTTCAGAGCCTTTTGAAAAAATGTTTGACATTGTAATCCAACTGGGTGCCATCCTGGCAGTCGTTGTGTTTTTTTATAAACGACTTTTCCCTTTTCCTGGAATTTCCGAGCCAGATAAGAATAAATGCTATACTCTATGGCTAAAAACCATTGTGGCTGTTTTACCTGCTCTGATAGCAGGATTCTTATTCCATAAAGTGATTAAGACTTATCTCTTCCATCCTTTTCCTGTTGCGATTGCACTGATCACAGGTGCATTTTTTTTGATTGCTTTGGAAATCAAGCCTAAAAAAGCTGTAATAGAAAAAATAGAAGATATGAGCTATAGAAAAGCTCTCTGGATTGGCTTGATCCAATGTCTTGCTATGATTCCAGGAACATCCCGTTCGGCGGCTACCATCATTGGTGCTATGATGCTAGGGACTTCAAGAACGGTAGCTGCTGAGTTTTCTTTTTTTTTAGCTATCCCGACAATGTTTGCTGCATCGGGATATTCTCTATTAAAAACAGGTCTGTATATGACAGGCCATGAATGTCTGGTATTGATTACTGGATTTATAACAGCCTTTGTGGTGGCCTATTTTGTTATCGCTGCTTTTCTAAGATTTATCAGCAATAATAATTTTATTCCTTTTGCCTTCTATCGTATTTTGCTTGGAATTTTGATTCTTTTTCTTATGGGAAAACCAATCTAATGAAAATCTCCCCGCATGCATCTTTTTTACGATGGCAAATTTTTTTAGTAACCTGGCTTGCTTATGCGGGTTATTATTTAACAAGAAATGCTTTTTCTGTTGCTAAAATCGGGATGGCTCAAGACAATGTGCTGAACAAATCGCAGATCAGCCAGATCGAGGCATCTTACTTACTTGCCTATGCAATAGGCCAATTCATATTAGGAATATATGGGGATCGCCTGGGAACGAGAAAAATTGTTTTGGCAGGCATGTTTTTTTCTGTTTTATTCTGTTTTTTTATGGGTTTTTCTAGCATTTTTCTTTTGTTCCTGATTCTTTTTTCTCTTCAAGGTTTTTGCCAGGCAACAGGTTGGGCACCTTTAAGCAAAAATCTTAGCTATTGGTTCTCGACAAAAGAGCGTGGAACGATTATGGGACTTTGGAGTACAAACTATACAATAGGCGGCTTGATTGCTGCTCCTTTTGCTGGGTTTTGTTGTGAATATTTCAAAAACTGGCGATATGGTTTTTTTTTCCCCTCCATCGCTCTTTTTATAGTATTGATTTTATTCTTTCTTTTCCAGATCAATCGGCCTGAAGATGCTGATTTGCTTAAGGAAAATCAGAACAATACCGTAGAAGAAACAGAAGAAACAACTTCCTGGAAAGAAATTTTCGATGTCTTAAAAAGCCCTATTGTCTTGACCCTGGGGATAGTGTATTTTTGTCTTAAACCAACACGCTATGCTATTCTTTTTTGGGGGCCATGGTATATCAATGAAAAATTAGGCACAGGCATGACAGAATCCTCTCTCATAAGTGTATGCTTTGGATTAGGGGGTTTTTTTGGGGTTATTTTGAGTGGTTATCTTTCGGATCGTTTTTTTCAATCTCGTCGGATTCCTATTAGCATCATAAGTTTATCTATTGTAGCTTTAATCCTGTATTATTTTGATTCTTTGATTTCACTTCAGAGTAAAAGTCTAACAATGCTTCTGCTCACCTCTATTGGTTTTTTTCTTTATGCCCCCGATTCTTTAGTGAGCGGAGTAGCCGCAGTGGATTTTGGAACCAAAAAAGGAGCCTCTACTTCTGCTGGCTTTATTAATGGATGTGGTTCTATAGGAGCTATTTTAGGTGGTTCTTTACCTGGAATAGTGTCAGAAAAATGGGGTTGGCATTGCCTTTTTTTAAGCTTTTCCTTAGCTATTGTTGTTGGCATTCTTTTGCTTTTGCCTCGTTGGAACTGTTTACCCAAAAAAGATTAATTTCTCTGCTAAGGAGCTGTAAGAGATATAATTGTTTTTTTTACAGCGACTAAGGAGGTAATAATGCCTGACACTAAAATAGAGCAAATGAATATGGAAAACAGATCCCCCAAAAATTTTTGGCGCGAGCATCATATAGATTTTATAGGACTATTCTTTTTTTTGGCTTTTCTTTATGCCAGTAGTTTTCATAGCTTTCTTTTTTTTCATACATTGGCAGAAATTTTTAGTATTGTTGTAGCATGTGGTATTTTTATGGTAAGCTGGAACTCTCGCCGTTTTTTAGAAAATGATTATCTTGTATTCTTAGGAATAACATTTTTATTCGTAGCTATGATTGATCTAGGACACACCTTGACGTACAAAGGAATGAATATTTTCCAAATTTCTTATAGTAGCAATATGGCAACGCAACTTTGGATCAGCGCAAGATATATGCAAAGTCTTATATTTCTAAGCATTCCTTTGCTATTTATAGGAAAGATCAAGGTAAGGCCATATACTTTATTGTGTATTTTCAGTGCCTGTACGATATTCCTGTTTCTTAGTATTTTTGTTTTGCAAAATTTTCCTGATTGTTATAGAGAAGGAGAAGGGTTGACTCCTTTTAAAAAAGCCAGCGAATACATGATTTGTTGTATCCTTATCCTTTCTATTTTTTTCTATTATAGGCAGCGCGATTCTTTTGATCCTATTTTTTTCTCTTTTATTATTCTCTCTATTCTTTTTACAATAGCTTCAGAAATATCTTTTACCTTATATTTGCAGGTAGATGAGTTTACTAGCCTATTAGGGCATATATGGAAAATTATAGCCTATTTTTTTGTTTATAAGGCTATTATAGAACTTGGGTTACAAAAACCTTATGATCTACTTTTTCGAAATCTTAAACAAAGCGAAGAAAGGCTCAAAAAGAGCGAAGAAAAGTATAGAGAACTTATAGAAGACCTTCATGATGTTGTATTTTCTATATCCGAAAATGGAGAAATTAGCTATATTAGCCCTGCTGCTAAGGCTTTTATGGAATATTCTCCCCAGGAAATGGTTGGTAAAAAGTATATAGATTTCATCCATCCTCTTGATATGGAAAATATACAAAAGCAGATAGAAAAGCTTTCCTCCGACAAACTGGAAGGCGAATATCGTCTGAAAAATAAGTCAGGAGAATACCATTGGGTCCATACCTGCTTAAAACCTATTATGGACGGAGATAAGAGAACAGGTTTCAGAGGAGTAATCCGAGATATAACCGATTGGAAAAAAATGCAGGAGGCGTTGCGGAAAACAGAAAATACTCAGGTATTGATCCAGACAGCAGGAGCAGCAGCTCATGAAATCAACCAACCGTTGACGGCAATCGTGGGATTTACAGAGCTTTTGCTTATGAGAAAAACATTAGATCCTTATACAAGGGATAAGCTGGAAAAAATATACAACTCTTCTAAGAATATTGATGATATTATAAAAAAAATGCAAAACATTCATCATTATGCTATTAAATCCTATCCTTGTGGACAAAAAATAGTGGATTTTGATGAATCTATAAAACCGAACTAAAAGAAAGGAAACGATGCTTTCTATGCATCTTTAGAATTATCATGGAAAAGAATAACACTCTATGTATTAAAATTGTCCTGTTTTTTTTGGCTTGTTGTCTTTGCTGCTGTACAGGGACATACGATTATAAAATCGAAAAGGCACAAAATATCAATGTCAATGTACTCAAAAAGCTTCCTGGCACAGTAACCTTTAAGGTCGCTGCGGAATCGATCTATCATCATAATCTTGGGCCTAAAAACTATAGACTTCATGTTAAAGATGCAATGGAAAAACAGCTAAAAGAGAGTCTGGCACAGTGTTTTGAAGGAGGAGTCAAAGAGGAAAGTGCAGAAACCAATCTGATTATCACAGCACTAGACACATCTACTTTTCCTATTGCGAATCTTATCAATGATGTAAGGCTTTTTTTCCGAGTGGAAGTCTTCGATCAGAAAATGAGCCGTCAAAAAACCACAACAGTCTACGGTTTCGGATGCGATGCGGACGGCAACATTGCTCTTGGCAAAGCAGTGAGCAATAGCTTCTACCAGCTTCTTCCCATTCTCGAAGAATTGTTCATCCGCCAATAATTTAACAATTTAACAATGTTAAATCAAAAATTAAAGAAAAGAGAACCACAGATGAACACAGATAAACACGGATAAAAAATAAAATAATGCTTGATTTTAGAAATTATCAGTGTCCATCCGTGTCCATCTGTGGTTCAATAAATCTTTAAATTTATATAACCTAACAGTGACTATTGGGAGACAACAATCCTAATTTAACATTGTCCAACTATCATTGTCAAGATAAGCGGTATGCTATATTCATGTGCCAGATGAGCAGTGCTATGATAATAGCATCTGCTCCAGCAGGCGGGGTGTTACTACAAAATTTGAAGA
This sequence comes from uncultured bacterium, assembly GCA_938003875.1. Lineage (GTDB taxonomy): Bacteria > Planctomycetota > Uabimicrobiia > Uabimicrobiales > JABWCH01 > JABWCH01. The sequence continues at coordinate 11,702 of CALKWO010000079.1, read as the reverse complement.
ACCTGTTCTTAGAGGTAGAAATCTATGTATCCTGATGTTCTTGTGCATTTATTTACAGTATTTGCAGGCCTTTTTGGAGCTGTGGTAGGAAGTTTTTTGAATGTCTGTATCTACCGCTTGCCTAGAGGCTATGTCTCCATTGTATTTCCAGGCTCACACTGCACTCAATGCGGTACCATGCTCAGATGGTATGATAATATTCCTGTGCTTTCCTGGATTTCTCTTGGCGGGGCATGCCGCTATTGCAGAACGATCATCCGATCTCGCTATCTGTTGGTAGAAATTCTTACAGCTTCCCTTTTTATTTTCTATGTAAGAAAAATAGCCCTTGTCCCTTTACCTTATTTTGCTTCTCTCACATTAACCCAGCAATGTTTTGCTTTGTTCGTTGCCATCTATCTTGTTTCGCTTATGGTTATTATCACCTTTATTGATATAGACTATCGTATTATCCCCGACTGTATCACGTATCCAGGAATCGTCCTTGCTCCTTTTCTATCGGCCATTTGTCCAGTGTTTCATCCGCAAATAGAAGCTATATCTGATCCTCATCTGTCAGGGTTGATTTCTGCCCTCTTGGGAATTCTTGTAGGCGGCGGAAGCCTATATTTTGTAGGAGTATTGGGAAAGGTAATTTTTCGTAAAGAAGCTATGGGGCTAGGGGATGTCAAAATGATGGCACTGGTTGGCGGCTTTATAGGATGGGATTCTGCATTGATTATATTCCTTTTAGCTTGTATTCTTGGCACTTTCATAGGCATTTTTTCCTTATTAATAACGAAAGATCATTATATTCCTTTTGGCCCTTATCTGGCTGCAGGAACATTGGTCACACTACTTTTCAAGCAAGATATCATCAACCTGGGATTCCATGTCTGGCCCGAAATTGTAGCCAGGTGGATTGGATTCTTTGGGTATAACTATGGTTATTAAAGGGGTGTAAAATATGGGTTTATTTCAAAAATTCTTTCCTAAAAAAAATGAAGAATCTGTACAAGAAGGCTCTTCTTCGCATGGATGGCCTGAACTACCCATTCCTCCTGTTATAGAGACAGCAGGTAATAAAGCTGTATTAGGAAAGTATTCTCTGGAAAAACAACTAGGAGAATTGCAACAAGCCAGGCCTCCTAAAAAGGCACAGATTTTATTAGGTAAAGATCAAAAAAATCAGCCTGTGTATATAGGCCTGATTCCTCCTGGTGAAGAAAACCAGCAATGGCTTGAACAAAGGCTTGGCTCTATACGCAATCCTAAGTGGACTACAGTAAAAGCCCAAGGCTACTTTCGTAAGCTAGGAGATCAACTGAGCCTGCTTGCTTTTGAAACAGTTTTGGCCGACCGCTACCTGATCAAAAAATGCCTTTGTTCTGATCCTTTGCAGGAAACATACCAGGCATTTGATACGCAGGAACAAAAAGATGTATATTGCACTATATCTATTCCTAATAGCAGCAATGCGTTGCCTGAAAAATTTATTAAAAGAAAGTATGTAGCATCCAAGGACAAAAACAATCCTATTGAAAATCGAATTTTACGAATTTTGGATGAAGGGATATGTAAGCCTTTCGGTTTATTTGCAGCCTATCGTTTTAAGCACCCTGCTATTTATTATGTAATTACCCAATATATCCCTGCTGTAAATTTTTTTCATTTTTTAAAGCAGGAAAAACAAAAAATTTCTCCTGAGCTTATTGGTTCTGTTGCATCTCAATTGTTTGAAATTCTTTCTCAGATGAAAAAAGAGGAATTGCAGCATGGAAACTTGCGACCTCATACCCTTTGGCTTGGTAGCGAAGGTGCGCATAAAGGAAAAATCTATCTCAATGGATTTAGTTTGCTTCACTCTACTGAAGACTATAACACTACTGCTTACAAAATATTACGCAATTGTTCTCGACATGGTTATCCTCTTTATATGGCACCAGAGCAAGTAACATCGAAAACTGTAGATTTGCGAGCGGACATCTTTACAGTCGGACTTGTTTTATATGAGCTTATCACAGGTCGTAATCCATTCAGAACTTCAGAAAAAGAAGAAGAAATGAAAAAAGTAGCCAATTGGGATATTTCCAGGTTGGCGGCAATCCCACCTTCTTTTCAATGGATAAGCCCTTTTATCAAAAATTTTTTACAGGCAAAACCAGAAAATCGCGAGTTCCCTTGGGAATCATGGAATCAGGAATTAGAAACTTCTTATATAGAATGGGCTAGTGAAGGGGCAGAGGATATATTGTCTACACCCAAAAAAGAGCCTTCCGCTCCTAAAAAAGAGCCTGTTGAAGAAAAAATATTAAAAGAGAAAAAACATGTCCAAGCCCCTGTAGAGAAACCAGAAGAAAGCCCTCAAGACTCTTTTGTAGAAGAAGAAACAGAATTTGAGGAAATCCCTATGATTTCCAGCAGAATTGAGAAAAAGGTAAAGGAAGAGAAAAAAGAGCCTAAAGTGTACCTTTTCGAGCGATTTCTAAGCAGTTTCAACAGAGGGATAAAAAAAGAGAAGAAAGCATCTGAGCCAGTTGCACAAGAAAAGATCACGGAAGAAAAGAAAGAGCCTTCGATACCTATGCCTGTAAAACCATCTATTCCTGAGCCTATAGTCCAAGAAGAAGAAAAGCCCAAGACAGAGGAATTGAGCAAGGAAGAGATGCTTGTCCTACAGACAGAAGAGGAAAGCCCAAGAGAGATACCGCGCGAAGAAGAGATTGAAGAACTCTCAGAAGAAGAATTGCAAACTCTTGCTGTACAAGATATGAAAAAAGCAGATCATCATAAAGAAGAACTGCCGCAAAGTACTAAGCAGGAAGATTTGGAAGAATGGGAGGATTTGGGCACAGAACAGCCCAAAGAACAAGACTCGATTGCCCAAGAGCCTGACATGGAAGAAGAATTAGAAGAAGACAGCAAGGAAATCTCTACTCTGAAAGAGAAAACAATACCTGTGGAAAGCTCTTTCCCCAAAAAAGAAGAAACTTCTGAAGAAAATTTAGAGGAAAAAGGGGACTTTTTCTTTCAGGATTTGCAAAAAATCAAAAAGCAAATCGGTAAAAAAGAAGACGAAAAAAATTTTCCTGATCAGGAAAAACAAGAAGAAACTCCAGAGACTTCCCAGGAAGATTCTGCCCCATTAGGATTCAAGGAAGAAGAAGAATTTGAATGGGAAAAAGAATTTCAGGTAGTCACCAATAGCTTCGTGGAATGGGAAGAAGACAGTGATGAAGAAGATATTTTTGGATCAGATATGGAGATCAAGAAAGAACCTGCTCCCAAAAAACAAAACCCGTAACCAGCTCACTACATTCCGCAGCTTGTAAGTGAACTTTTTTGATTTTTAAAGAGAACCACAGATAAACTGCGAACGGCCATAAACTAAAAAAATAGAATTAACCACAGAGACACAGAGGCACAGAGAGTTTTTAGATTTTGAACCACAGATAAACACAGATGAACACAAATAATTTTTTATAATATCTTTCTTTCTATTTTATTGATAAAGATTAAGATTATGATTATGATTATGACTATGATAAAGATTACGATTACAACAAAACTATAATTTCCTATACAGTAAATTGAAACAAGAAGATTATTTAATCCGTGTTTATTTGTGTTCATCTGTGGTTCTCTTCTCATTTTTCTCCGTGTTCTCTGTGCCTCTGTGGTAAAATTTTAAATTATGCTCGTTCGCAGAATACATCACGGGAAAAAAATACTATACTCGGAGATACAGATGGCAATGAAAGCATCAAGACACGTTTACCCCCTGGCATTTTTATTTGTTATAGGCATATTTATTTTTATTGGTGTAATACTGGCCTTTCTTATGATGTCCTATAGCGACCAGGAAATGAGATCACAATTGCTTCAACAAACGCAGTTGGTAGCGGATGCCATCGGTATTGAAAAAATCCAGTTGTTGTCTGGTACAGAGAAAGACCTTACCAATCCAGCTTACCTACTCTTGAAAGAGCAACTTGCCACGGTTCGCCTGGCGAATTTAAAATGTCGGTTTCTTTATGCTATGGGGAAGAATGAGCAAGGTAAAGTCTTCTTTTTTGTCGATAGCGAGCCAGAAGGATCTAAAGATGAATCCCCAGCAGGACAAATTTATGAAGAAGCCCCAGAAGAATTCTACAATGTTTTCAAAACAGGCATTGCCAGCACCGTTGGTCCCTTCACTGATAGATGGGGAACCTTTGTTAGTGCTGCTGTGCCTATTATAGATCATAAAAAGGGAAATGTCATATCTGTTTTTGCTATGGATATGGATGCCAGCAGATGGAAATCGCAGAAATTTGCTTCTGCTTTTCCTGCTGCATGCTTTACTCTCATTCTCGTATTTCTTGCCATTGTCTTCTATTTTTTGAAATATTCACAACATCAATGGGCATATACAGAAAGCACCATGAGCTTTTTGATTGGCCTTGTTATCACTCTGCTTATTTCCTGGTTGGCTCATGTAAATGAAGATATCAACCAGCGTAATACTTTCTTTCAACTAGCTCTTTCTCAGTCCCGATATATTTCTAAATTTTTCTATGAGATTGCCTACAGCAAGCTGGAATCTTTAGCCTCTTTTTTTGAAGGAAGCGAGTCTGTTTGCCAAAAAGAATTTGAAAAATTTACAGAATTTCTTACCAGAGATGCTTTCATCCAGGCATGGGGATGGATTCCTGCTGTCTCTTCTGAAAACAGGACTAGCTTCCTGCAACAAATTCAGAAAGAAGGGTTTTCCTTTGAGGAAATATGGCAAAAGGATAGTGAAGGAAGGAAAATTGTTTCCATGGCTGACTGGTGCTATCCCTTATTGCATGTATCTCCTAAATGCGATAATGAGAAATATCTAGGCTATGATTTGGGTTCGGAGCCTAAATTGTATGCTGCAATCCAAAAATCAGCCAAAACAGGCTTTACAATAGGCACAGAGCCAGTACAATTCATACATAAGAGATGTAACCAGAAAGAAATAATAGCATTTCGCCCCGTCTTTCATCAAAACGATAATCTTTTACAAGGTTATGCAACAGTGATCCTGTGCATGGGCACAGTACTAGAAAATATTACCCAAAAAGAGACAGGCGGAATATCCATAAATTTATATTATCTTTCTGAACACAAACCTTTTGAAAAACTTGCCTCCAACAAAGAATCTATCTCTAGCAAGCCATCATTTTCTATTTCTTATCCTATATTTCTCTTTGGTAAAACCTTTTTATTGGTATCCCAGCCTTCTGATAGTTTTTATAGTCTATATCCTGCAAAAATGTTAAGAATAGCTATGATCTGCGGTATTTTGATTACCATTGCAATTTCTTGTGTGATTGGCTTGACTGTAAATCGTCGTAAAGAGCTGGAGAGGTTGGTTGCTGAGCGTACTTATTGTCTGCAAAAAAGTGAATCAGAGCTATCCTCTACTCTTCGCAGGCTGAGAGTTATTATGGATTCAGTACAGGCAGGTATTCTTCTTGTCCGAAAAAAGGACCGTATCATCATACAAACAAATCCTGCTGCTCTGTCTATGCTTGGATGTAAGCAAGAAGATTTGATTGGAAAGCCTTGTAATTCTTATATTTGCCCATCCCAAGAAGGCAAATGCCTTATGTTTGAAATAGGCAAAAAAATATTCAATTCAGAAAGCTATATCATCAGAGAAGATAAAAAGATTATACCTGTTTTAAAAACTATAGTCCATCTGGATATGGAAGGGGAAGAATATGTTGTAGAAAGTTTTGTGGATATCACAGAACTCAAAAAAGCCGAAGAAAGATTACGTGGCGCAAAAGAGGAAGCAGAACAACTGAATTCCTATCTAAAGCAGCAGACAGTATATGCTAGAGAGATGGCGGAGCAGGCTAAAATCGCCAATATTGCCAAAGGAGAATTTCTTGCGAATATGAGCCATGAAATTCGCACTCCTATCAACGGTATCATTGGGATGACAGGTCTATTGCTTGACACAAAACTCAATGATGAACAAAAACGCTATAGTGAAATTTTAAAAACTAGCGGTGAATCTCTTTTGGTATTGATCAATGATATCTTGGATTTTTCTAAAATAGAAGCTAAAAAATTAGATGTTGAAATGCTAAGTTTTGATCTATCCAGCCTTATGGATGATTTTGCTGCCAGTATGGCAGTTCGTGTGCATAAAAAGGGTCTTGAATTTTTGTCTTCTATTGATTCTAATGTTCCTAGCCTGTTAAAAGGAGACCCTGCGCGTTTGCGTCAGATCCTGAATAATTTAGTGAGCAATGCAATCAAATTTACTCATGAAGGCGAAATATCCATTCTGGTTTCTTTAGCTCAGGAAAATAAGGACGATGAGTGTGTTCTTTTGAAGTTTATGGTAAGAGATACAGGCATAGGTATTTCTCCCAATAAAATGGAATTGATTTTCGACAAATTCAGCCAGGGGGATTCGTCCATCACAAGACAGTACGGAGGCACAGGACTGGGACTTGCCATTTCCAGGCAACTGGTAAATCTTATGCAGGGAGAAATAGGGGTAACAAGCGAAGAAGGAAAAGGCTCTGAATTTTGGTTTACCATTCTGTTGAAAAAACAGCTAAAAGCACAGATAGAAAACACAGGATCTTTAGAGCTTCTTCATAAAAGAATCCTGATAGTAGATGATAATCTAAGTAGTTGTAAGCTATTAACTAAAATATTGACCTACTGGGGGATGAAAGTCCATGCAATACAGGATAGCTCTGATGCTGTGAGTGTTCTATATAGAGGAATTTATGAAAACAATCCTTTTCCGATTGTTCTCATAGATATGCAGATGCCTGGTATGGATGGAGAAGCCTTAGGCAGAATCATAAAATCCTCTCAATCCTTAAGAAATACAAAGCTTGTCATGCTAGTTCCCTTGGGAATCAGGGATGATTCTCAAAATTTAGAAGATATAGGCTTTGATGCTTATACTACCAAACCAATACGCAATACGGATTTGAAAACGATTCTTTGTATGCTGATGTCCAATGTAAAGCAGCAAGAAATACCAGTATCGTCTAGCATGCAAGTTTCCGAGAAAGAAAAAATTCATGCTCCTGTTGACAGCAATACTTATATTTTAATGGCAGAAGACAATTTGATCAACCAGCAAGTCGCTTTGGGAATGTTGACAAAGCTGGGCTTAAAGGTTGATGCTGTGAATAATGGGGAAGAGGTAATCAAAGCAATTGAGTGTAAGGCGTATGATCTGATACTGATGGATATCCAGATGCCTGTTATGGATGGTCTGGAAGCAACAAGAAGGATTCGGGAAAAAGAATCTAACAAAAAAAAGGGCGATGGGAAGAAATCCCATTCCATCATTATCGCTATGACAGCGTATGCCATGCAAGGAGATCGTGAAAAATGTCTGGCTTCAGGTATGGATGACTATATCTCCAAGCCAGTAACTCCGCAATCGTTCATTAAAATTTTAGAAAAATGGATACCAAAGCATCGGAGCAAAAGTGGCAGATCCAAAAAAATAATAACCAGAAGGCTGGAAATAGCGAATATCGACATGGGGGCCAGCACTCCTCAATTGCCTATGGTATTCGATAAAAAAGCAATGATGGAACGATTGATGGGGGATGAAGAGATGACAAAAAATATTCTGAAAGTATTTTTACAAGATATTCCCGAACAAATCAAGACGCTTTGGAATTATCTGGAAAAGGGAGATATTACAAGTTCAGAAAGGCAGGCACATAGCATCAAGGGTGCTTCTGCAAATATCGGAGGAGAAGCCTTGCGAACTGTGGCATTCAAAATGGAAATGGCTGCTAAAGTAGGGGATCTAGCTGAGCTTAAAAGACTTATGCCTTACCTTGAAGCCCAATTCAAAAGACTAAAAGAGGCAATAGAAAAAAAAATCTAACTTACGGTTTGTGCTAGTGGAAAAGGCTTTAATCTTGGGTCTGAAAGGCCTATACATACCAGCCTAGGGCAACACCCTGGGAAATGGGATTATCGCTGCCTGTCGTTGTTTTTTTCTTGCACTATAAACTATAAGTGATAAAATCAGGCAAAATTTGCAAAACCTGATTTTTTTTGTTTTTAGTTCGAGGTAAAATAACAACTAATGGTCAATAAGGAACTTACGCAGGAACAAACCATTAAAAGTCTGCGGTATTCCATCCTGGATGGAATTTTTTATGCTTTGATGATTGGTATGGGAGATTCTTTCCTTTCTCCTTTTGCCATTTTTTTGAATGCGAGTAATTTAGAAGTGGCTTTGCTGGCTTCTTTGCCTATGTTTTTAGGATCTATCTTTCAACTTTTTTCCAACGATTTTTTAACATTGTGCGGTTCCAGGCAAAAAACGGTTTGCATGGGAGTTTTTCTACAGGGATGGATATTTCTACCTATATCTCTGGTTTTTTTTCTTGAGTCTCATAAGGTTGCCTGGTTTATTTTTTGTGTTGCACTTTATCGTATTTCTGGTATGATAATTGGTCCTGTATGGAATAGCTGGATAGGCGATATTGTTCCCTCTAACACTAGGGGAAAATATTTTGCTTCACGCAGCCGTATTATGGAATTTTCTACTTTTCTTTCCTTGTTGATGGCAGGATATATTCTAAAGCTATTTGGCAATGAACAGGGAAGTATCTATAAAGGCTTCCTGACGCTTTTTCTTATCGCCTTTTTTTGCAGAATGATGTCTTGCCTTTTTTTAGCAAAGAAATATGAACCAGAATACCAGACAAAAGAACACCATCGACTAAGGTTTTCGGAATTTCTCAAGAAGGAAGAATATAAAGAATGCCGTTCTTTCGTATTTTATCTGGCTTTCATGAATATGGCAGTGTATTTGGGGTCGCCTTTTTTTACTCCTTATATGCTCAATGAGATCAAGCTGGACTACTTTAGCTTTACTATCATCAATGCTACTGCTGTAGTGGCCAAAATATTCAGCATGCCAGCATGGGGAATGGCTTCAGACCAGTTTGGGTCCAGAAGGCTTTTGACATTGGCAGGTCTGTTGATGCCTATGTCGCCGATTTTATGGTTTTTTTCGCAGCAATTCTGGTATTTGATTTTTGTGCAGATATATTCTGGCTTTGTATGGGCAGGCTTCGAGCTTTGCTCTTTTAATGTGATGTTTGAAATCACAAAATCTGATAAAAGAGTGGAATGTATATCTTACTACAATGTCATCAATGGCCTGGCACTTTTCTTGGGAAGCGTTTTCGGGGCTTTTTTTATCAATACGTCAGAAACATCACTCATGTATCTTTATATTTTTTTGATAAGCGGAAGCGTTCGCTATATGATTTCGTTTTTATATATCCCTAAGCTCAATAGTTTAAAAACGCAAACCAATCAGGTACCTTACAGCAAAATTCTTTTGCGGGTTGTAACTAATATGCCGACTATGGGTTTAATCCATCATCTTATAACATTTAAGAAAAAACATACTCCTTCTTTGTTAGAAGAAAAAAGGGCATCCTGATGAACATTGGTATCAATGCCTTGATTCTTTCAGAAGAAAAGACAGGGATCTCTGTTTATGCAAAAAACCTTATAGAAAATCTGCTCCAAACAGATGTATCGAATCATTATTATATTTTTGTAAGCCGAAAAATTTTTTTTCGTAATTTTCATCCGCAAAGACATCATATAATACAATTTTATACAAGAAACCCCTTTTTCAGGATGATTATAGAGCAGTTTTTATTACCATTCCTGGCGAAATGTTTACATATTCATGTTCTACATTGTTTGTCATTTACTGCTCCTATAATAAAAACATGTAAATATGTTGTAACAATTCATGACCTTGCTTATAGAATTTTTCCCGATACAGTTTCTAAAATCAAACGTCTATACTATGACTTTTTTTTCCCTATATGTGCAAGAAAGGCTGATGCGGTAATTGCTGTTTCTGAAAATACTAAAAAAGACATAATTCGTTTTTTCAAAGTAAAAGAAAAAAAAATTCAGGTGATTTTTTTGGGTCATAATTTTTCTTTTCCTAAAGAAGTACAAAAGACAGGCATGCCACAAGAGTATATTCTTTTCCTTGGTGCTATGGAACCAAGAAAGAATCTTTTACGCCTTATCAGAGCATACGCTTTGTTAAAAGATAGAATTAGAGAAAAGCTGGTGTTGATTGGCCCTAGAGGGTCTGCTTATCAAGACATTCTTTATGAAATCCAGCGTCTTCATCTTCAACAAGATATAGTTATGACAGGATATATAGAGGAATCTTTACTCTCTTCTATATTACAAAAGGCTAAAATTTTTATTTTTCCTTCGTTGTATGAAGGATTTGGGCTTCCTTTGCTAGAGGCAATGGCTCATGGGGTTCCTGTTATAACAGCTTCTAATTCTTGTCTGCCTGAAGTATGTAAAGATTGTGCTATTTATATAAATGAAAAAGATGAAAAAAATATTTCAGAAGCAATTTTTTTTTTATTGCAAAATCGTAGCTTGAGAGAAAATTTAAAACAAAGCGGCTTGCAACGCTCCAGGGAATTTTCATGGGAAAAAACTGCGCAAGAAACTTTAAATGTTTATCGAAATATGGCAGCTAAAATATGTTAAAAGTAACACAAGTGAGTAAATTCTATTATCCCCATATAGGCGGTGTAGAGCGAGTGGTTTATGATTTGGCTCATGCCTTGAGTTCTCAGGTAGAGATGAACATTTTAGCATGCAATAATCAATTTTATCTATATAGAGAAAAAAAAAATCAGGTTAATACCATTAAAGTTCCTAGCATAGGCACGTGTTTTTCTATGCCTGTTTCTCCTGTTTTTCCCTATTGGTTAAAAAAAAATCATTCTGATATCTTACACTTTCATTCTCCTTTTCCTTTGGGAGACTTTTCCTATTACCTCAGCAAACCAGAAGGCAGATTGATCGTTACATGGCATAGCGATATTGTAAAACAAAAAAAAACTCTGGTATTTTTGAAGCCATTTATTTTCCATTTATTAGAAAAAGCAGAAACGATCATAACAACATCGCCCAATATAATAAAAAGTTCTAATATTTTAAAAAATTATAGTAATAAATGTACTGTGATCCCTTTAGGAGTAGATGAAAGCCGTTTTATTTTGACAAAAGAGAGAGAGCAGAAAGCTAAAGAAATAAAAAGCAGGTATGGTAAAAAGATTCTATTGTTTGTTGGAAGACTCGTTTATTATAAAGGGTTGAGCTATCTTTTAAAAGCCATGAAAGAAGTGGATGCAACCCTTTTGATTGTGGGAGATGGATACCTCAAAAATGATTTGATAAAAGAGACTAAGAGCTTGGGTCTGGAAAAAAAAATAGTGTTTATCCCTTCTGTTACAGACGATCTTCTTGTTTCTTTTTATTATGCCTGTGATGTTTTTGTACTTCCTTCTGTAGAAAACAGTGAAGCCTTTGGCCTTGTTCAGGTAGAAGCAATGATGTGTGGAAAGCCTGTGGTTTCGACAAATCTTCCAACAGGGGTATCTTTTGTAAATCAACATAAAGAAACAGGGCTTTTGGTCACTCCTAAAAAAAGCCAGGAACTGAGCGATGCTCTGAATATGCTCCTGACAGAGGAATCTATAAGAGAAACAATGGGGCAAAAAGCCAGGCAAAGGGCATTGGAAGAATTTCGGCTGGATACTATGGCAAAAAGGTATCTGGAATTATATTTAAAATATTCTTAATTCTTACAGCAGTTCTCACTTGCGTTGCATACAGAGTCAAATAATATGCGATTTAAACCA
>CALKWO010000078.1 GCA_938003875.1 uncultured bacterium | reverse complement strand
CTCATCTGGCACAGGAAAAATTTGCTAAGAGCAGGCTTTGTTATTTATAGATATTATTATAAATAAGGCTGTGACCACAGAAAACATTAGAATAGGGAGATTTAGAATAGATGCAAAACTATCATCTTGAAATCCTATATGAGGATGAGGAAATTGTGGCTCTCAATAAACCTTCTGGGATACCGTGCCATTGTGCTGGTAAAAGGCAGGGAGACAGTATCATCTCTCGTTTGCACCGCATAAAAGGAGAGCATATTCGCCTCATCCATCGCCTGGATGAAGGGACTTCAGGTGTCTTGCTGGCAGCTTTGAATCCAAGATCTGTTCGGTCTCTGGCATTGCAATTTGAAAGAAGGAAGATTGTAAAGGATTATCTGGCTTTGGTTGCAGGAGTTCCTGATTGTCAGGAAGAAACCATAGAGATGCCGATGATGCCAGATCCTTCTCCCTATAGTTTACTGAAAAATCGAATGGTTTTTCATTCTCAGGGGCTGCCCTCTTCTACACGATATTCTGTGATTCAGAGCAGAGAACAAATCAGCTTGCTTTATCTTGTGCCGTATACAGGAAGAAAGCATCAGATTCGTTTTCATCTTGCGACAAGAGGATTCCCTGTTTTGGGAGAAACTCTCTACGTCCACGAAGGTTTGCCTTTTCTGTGGGAGCATCTTTTTTCCAGGCCTTCGCCCTGGCATAATTTTTCTCCAGGCCACGCTCTCCATGCCTGGAGCATACAATTTTTTCATCCAGCAAAACGGCAATCCATCAAAATCTTTGCTCCATTGCCTTCTTCCTGGAATCCCTATCTGCAAAGGCTGGATTAGGTTAACACCAATGACGATTACGATAAGATTACAGCTTACGCACGAGAAAGATTGCCTCCGAAGGAGGCTAATTTTATGCAAAAAAATTTCTATTTAGCCGAAAGTCATGTAATATAAAGAATACTGCTACTATTCCTATCAAGATCCAGGATGATAGCTCAGGGATAGCAGTCGCACTTAGGCCTCCGCCTAAATAGAGATACTGTACCCCACCTACCATAAATGTTTCTCCAACAGATCTTGTACCATACATGTCCCATATAGTGTTATTGTGGTCGATATATGTCCATAAAAGACCATCAATTATAATACTTCCTGACATATTTGTATAGATATCGGCAAGCTGTTTTATTTCGGATGTCGTATAGGCAAGATTTAACTTGTTTGTATTATTGAGTGCAGTAGAGAGTCCTTCGAATTTTTCAGTGCCTAATTCATAGAGGGAAGCGACCTCATTAGCATCTAGTTTTCTATTCCAGATGGAAGGATCGTCAAGAGATCCATTCAGATACCAGCTATTCGCTATGGTAGATCCGATTTCTAAATATCTATTGGTATTGTGCATCGCTATATAGCTTCCCGCTGTAGCAGCATCGCTGGCAATTTCAGTGCCATTAAGATAGAGTTTTATTCCATTTGCACTTCCACTACCATCGTATGTAGCCATTATGTTGACCCACGAACCCTCATAAGAACTCAGTGTCGCCGTTGAATTTCTTGTGATATAGTTCGATGCATTCCCATCATAAAGTATAAGAGTAAGTTTATCGTTTCCATTGATCATAAAGCGATATTCATCATTACCAGCATAATCACTTTTAGCAAATACCCGCGCATGGGTTGCATCGTTTGGTTTTATCCATGCAGAGAAGGTCAAAGGGGTATCGCTAATAGAATTTCCGAAGCTCAGGCTATTTGAATCATTGACTTTGATATAATCGCTAGTCCCATTGAAATTCAAAGCCGTTCCGTATCCAGTCTGACTAGTCGTTTGCGTCGCTCCGTAGATTGTGCCTGTGCTAGATCCTACAGCACTAATGACTTTTTCGCCGTTTATAACGTTAAAATTATCAAAACTACAACTATTCCCCGTAACGCCATTGTATGTTGTCTGCATTATTTTCATTGTCATATCTTGGCCTAATTGTGTATTGGTCATGGTGTTGAGACTTGTCCATACATCAGTAGGATTGTTTCGGTAGTAGAGATTGACAGTGTTTCCTGTTCTTGCTATACGTAAATCTCCAGAGGTTGCTCCTCCAGAAGATTGAGAAAGTACACTTTGCCATACTCCATCTATTCTAAAGCCACCATCATATTGATTATTTGTATTGTAGTTTCTGCGCACAATGATAGTTTCATCAGCCCACATATTGCTATCGTTATTATAAAGGGCAAGATATAGACCACCATCAGAAGGTGCTGGGTTGCTTTTCACAAGATTAGAGTAGCTAACCTGAATGTCAAAGTCACCAGACATCTTATAATCGCTTGCCAGACCACTTCCTGTCCAGTTGCTCGTTCCTGATACTTGAGCAAGATTAATCTTATTGTTGCTTTCTGAGACAGTAAATCCTGCATTATCAGCAAAACTATTCCATCTGTTTGTATTGATAGAATTATCGTTAAAATTATCGTCCAGGCTCAAATCATTCAGCTTCCAGTAAGCGACCAGGGAATCTCCATAATCGCTTAAAATAAAGGGATTAGCTACTATCATGATAGCCAGGATATATGTTATAAATAAGTTCATCCTCATGGCACTATCCTTTCTTAAAAGGCAATTTTATAAAGAATCTTCGATAAGCAGCTATAGCCAGGCCACATACCCATTTTTTGCTCCCTCGAAAAATTTTCAATAGATAGACTCATTTTTTTTAAAATTTTAGAAAATTCTTCATTCATTCTAAAAAATTTTGATTTCTTGTCAACAAAGTTTTTGAAAATTAAAAATTTAAGCAAGGAAAAAAAATAGAAATTTTGTAAAGATATGCTAGTTTTCAAAACATAGAGTATTTTTTTGCTTGTTCTTTCAGGATAAAAAATTGTCTTGACAAGATAATTTTTATTTCGATAATTTATAAAGATTGATAAATGATGATAAGAAGCTATCCAACGAAGCTATCCGAAATACATCAAAATTTGCAGCCCCAAAAATTTTCGGATAGACACAGCGAATGCAGAAAAAAATATAGTTTCTATGCTTTAACGTGATTTAAAGATTTTTTCTAAAAAATAAAAATTTGTCAGGAGTAAACGCTATGAACAAAAATTTTTGTTTTCTCTTTATTTTTTTGATGTTACTGCTGAATCTTTCAGCAGTACCCGTTGTTGTGTATAGCAATAATTTTTCTTCCAGTGCATCTGGCTGGAGCAATACAAGCATTGCATATAGTAATGGGGAATATTTTTTAGGCACAAATGCTAATGGCTTTGGAAATGGGACTATTGGTTATTCTTTAAATAGCATGACACCACACGATACGGTTACAGTCACCTTTGATTTGTATATCATTCAATCCTGGGATGGTAATGGCCCTGCTGGCGGAGGCCCAGATGGATGGCAATTTAAAGCAGATGGAAACACTCTTCTGAGTACCACTTTTGCTAACTATAGTGGTGGCAATACACAAGGATATGGAGGCCCTGGTCTTCAAAGTGGTACTTATACGCCCAAGACAGGTGCCTATGAGCTAGGTCATTTAGGTTTTGGAACAGGAGATTTTGGCGATACTACATATCGCCTTACCTTTACTTTTGCACACACGAGTTCTAATTTAGGATTGAGCTTTATCAGCTTACAAAACCAAGCTCCTGGCGATGAGGGATGGGGGCTGGACAATGTTACTGTTACTGTAAATACAATTCCCGAACCTTCCACGATTCTCCTGAGTTTATTTGCCTTAATGCTTTTTTTCTACAAAAGACGATAGGTAAGCTGACGAAATAAACCTAGCATTAATAGAAGATAAAAAAATGAATAGAGATAGAAGATTATGATTCTACAGAGCATCTCAGATGGATTGTATACATACATTAAAAAGAACCACAGAAAATTTTGCCAGAAAAAAATAGCTTTTATAAAAAAAAATTTTCTTCTCCATTTTTTATTTGACATTGTAAAAAAATTTGCTATACTTAGTTCTATTAATCGTTACCCGGTAGTGTAATTGGCAACACAACAGGTTTTGGTCCTGTATTTTGAGGTTCAAGTCCTCACCGGGTAGCCACCCTTTAATAACACATTCTTCCATCAAAGAACAGATTTTAATTTTTATTACCTTCCTCTTTACTTCATTCTGATCATCAGAATAATTTATCCCCTAAAAAAGCTAAAAAAAATTTATTTTTTAGGAGGAAAAAGCTTCTGAAACAACTTCAGTTGCTAAAAACCTTCATGGAATATCATTATGGAAAAATTTGTAATCTTTTCCGGTACGGCTCATCCCGAACTATCTGAAGATATAGCAAAATCTCTTAATATGAAATTAGGAGCTGTTGACATCAAAAGATTTCCAGATCAGGAACTGGATATAAAAGTCAACTGCGATGTAAGGGGGGCTGATGTTTTTGTCATCCAGCCTACTTGTACTCCTGGCAATGAAAATCTTATGGAATTATTGATTTTCATTGATTGTCTAAGAAGAGCATCGGCAGAACGCATTACTGCTGTCATTCCCTATTATGGATATGCAAGAAAAGATAGAAAAGATGCTGGGCGAGTGCCTATCACTGCCAAGCTTGTTGCAAACCTTATAACCACTGCTGGTGCCAACCGAGTTTTAACGATAGATCTTCATGCTGAACAAATTCAAGGTTTTTTTGATATTCCTGTAGACCACCTATTAGCATGGGTCGCTTTTATTCCTCATTTTTTAAGCCTTCAAATCGAAAATCTGGTAGTTGTTAGCCCTGATGTCGGTAGTATTAAACAAGCGCGTGCCTATGCTAAAAAGCTGAATGGAGATTTAGCTGTTGTTGATAAAAGAAGAGAGTCTGCTCACTGTATTCAAAGTATACAACTTATCGGGGATGTACAGGGAAAAAATGTATTGATTGTTGACGATATGATAAGCACAGGCCATTCTATAGTAGAGGCATGTAAATTAGTCAAAAAAAATGGGGCAAAAGACATTTATCTTTGTGCTACCCATGCTGTTTTGTGTCCTGGCTCTATAGAATTGTTGAATGAGTGTGATGCTAAAGAGGTGGTGGTGAGCAATACTATACCTATAAAACCAGAAAAAAAAATCGCAAATCTAAAAATAATTTCTATGGCAGAATATCTGGGGGAAGCTATTTTAAGGATTCATAAGAGAGAATCTATTAGTGAATTATTTGAGCGAATTATTTAAGTATTCTCTTGATAATCTCTTGACATCTTAAAAAAAATATATACAATTTCACTAAAATCTTTACCCAGAAGATGGGTACAAAACATGTTGTCTTTATAATCAGGCAACATAGAATCGTTTTGTTTATGTCGTAGCCTCAAGAAAGGAATAGGACCAAAATGACGACCATTGCAGTTGAAACAAGATCGCTGCTAGGTAAGAATGCTTGCAAAAAGCTCCGAGCAAACGGTCGAATCCCAGGAACTGTTTATGGACAGAAAAAAGAAGTTTTATCTGTGGAAGTATCCCTGGAAGACGTTTTATCAATAATTAAAAAAAGAGAAAAAATACTACAAGTTCAGTTGAATAAAGAACTGGATGATGTCATAGTAAAAGAAATCCACTATGATACTTTTGGCGAAAAAATTTTACATATTGATTTTTGCAGAATTGATATGAAAGCCAAAATTACAGTAACGGTTCCCTTATCTTTTGTTGGAGTACCTAAAGGAGCCAAAGCTGGTGGAATATGGCAAAAATTTATCCAAAAAGTTCAGATTTCTTGTCTCCCAGTGGAAATTCCAGAATCCATAGCTGTTCCAGTAGAGGGATTGGAATTAGGCCAGAATATTCGCATAAAAGATTTAGTTGTTGCCCAAACTATTGAAATCAAAAGCGATCCTGAAAATATAGTGACTTCCGTAAGCGCACTCAAAGAAGAACAACCTGCTGGTGCTGCTGAAGAAGAAAGAGCTGAACCTCAGGTAATCAAAAAAGCCAAATCTGAGGATGAAGAGGAAGCTTAGTCTTCCTGAAGACGATGGAAGCAAACAGAGTAGAAAAAATTATCCTGGGAATTGGTAATCCAGGTTCCCAGTATGAGATGACACGCCATAACATAGGATTCAGGGTTGTAGATCATCTTGTTTCTTCCCTAAAGATTTCCTTTGAAACTTCTCTGTGGAATGGATTGGCTGCTCAAGCCCAGATAGACAACCAGAAATGGATATTTATCAAGCCTATGACATATGTCAATTTAAGCGGCATAAGTGCTAAAGCGGTTTTATCTCAGTACGAGCTTCCTTATTCTTCCTTACTTGTAATAGTAGATGACCTTGCCTTGCCTTTAGGTGAAATACGCTTAAGACAAAAGGGAAGTAGCGGAGGGCATCGAGGCTTAGATTCAATAATTCAAAGCTTGGGGAGTATAGAATTTCCAAGACTGAGAATCGGAATTGGTAACAGCCTAGACCAAGAAAAGGCTTCTTATGTTTTATCTCCTTTTACATTAGAAGAAGAAAAAATTTTGACCAATGTCATACCTGATGCAGGAGAAGTTGCCATTTCTTGGGCAAAAAAATGTGGTCTTAATAAAGTTATAAACCAAATTAACGCAAATACTATAACGAATCATGAGTAGGAAAATTGTATGAAATTAGGAAAAGGAAAGCACACATACGAAGGAATGTTTATGCTCGATCCCACAAAGGCAAGCCAGGAGTGGGAAAAACTTAGAGAGCAAATTACAGAAATGATCAAACGAAGAGATGGCGTTGTGATACACTCAAGAAAATGGGGTGAAAAGAAGCTTGCTTATGAAATCAAAGGAAATAAACGCGCCACATATCTGTTGATTTATTTTGAAATGCCTACAGAAAATGTAAATATTCTACGTAGGGATTTACAACTTTCAGAACTTGTTATGCGCACACTGATCATAGTTCAGAATCCTAAAGCAGAACAAGAAAAATTCCTATCTGAAAAAGAAGAAAGCGTACCCCAAGAGGCAGCAGATGCCAATGCGCCTGTTGATGAGGGAAAAGCAGAATAAATCATTGCTCAATTTCATAAATACAGTGTAGACGAATGGATTTTGTATCATAAAGAATGGAAACATTTTTTATAAAAAAAAACTACATTTTTCATCTTAAACTAGCACAATCATAGCAGTAGGCTTTACAAAAGCTTCCTTGCGAATCTGAGGTTGGTTCGTCGTCACACATCTAGGTACCCTAAAATGAAAGTGTAAGATTATGGTAAGGACCATAGCACAATACAAAATAAAAATTTCTGATTATGAGCATAAGACAGAAATAGGTGGCTTTTAGGAGAAGGGTTCAGACAATGGCTAGCTTAAATAAAGTTTATCTTATTGGCAATTTAACAAGAAAACCCGAGTTACGCTATACTCCTAGCGGTACTCCCGTAGCAGAATTTGGATTGGCCGTCAACAGACATTACACTACAAGTGGCGGTGAAAAAAGAAGAGATACTTGTTTTGTAGAAGTAACGGTATGGCGGAATAAAGCAGAATTATGCTACGAACATCTGGATAAAGGAAGCCCTATCTTTATTGAGGGAAGACTAGAATTAGATACCTGGGAAACCCGTAATGGAGAAAGACGAAGCAAGCTCAGAGTAGTAGCAGACAATTTACAACTGTTGAGCAAAAACGACAAAAAAAATACGGATGATGATTCCGATATGGACTATGATGAAGAAGATGTAGAAGAAGAACCCAAAGAAGATTAGTCTTTTCTTCGTTTATATCTTTCGGTTTTAAGTATAGGAATAAAAAAATTACTGTTTTAGTCAAAATGCTGTTGAATATTCAAGTAGAGATGATTAAGATTACCCCAATTGACTATTACAAATAAAAACAATTACCGTAGGAGAAAATATAATGAGTAAAAAACGATACCGAAAATATGCTGAAAAATCACGGTGTCGCTTTTGCAGGGAAGGCGTTGAAAATATAGACTATAAAGATGTACAGACTCTTCAGAAACTTTGTACATCTCAAGGAAAATTGTTTTCCCGCAAAAGATCTGGGAATTGTGCCCATCATCAACGTAAAGCCAAAATAGCAATCAAAAGAGCAAGATATATGGCTTTGATGCCTTACATTGGTTAATTATTATCAACAATCTTTCCTGCGTTTTAAGGAGGATGGGCTATCCTCTTCAAAAGAATGAAGAGGCTACTCCATATGTTTTATGAAAGTTTTAGAACTATTACTTATGCAAGATGTAGCCAAGCTTGGACGCAAAGGGGACATCATTAAGGTAAAAAACGGTTATGGACGGAATTATCTTCTTCCTAACCGCTTAGCTTCCGTTGTAACAAAAGAAAGTCTCCGTCAACTGGAAATTGAGAAAAAAAGACAATTGCAGCTAGAGTTGGCTAAAAAAGAAGAACTCAAAAAAATGGCGAAAGTTTTGGAAGTCAGCACATGCAATATTGAAACAAAAGCTAATGAAGAAGGTGTGCTTTTTGGCTCCATTACTTATGCTGTCATTGCTGATGTTTTCCAGAAAATGGGATTCGAGATTAAAGCTGAAGATATTGAATTAGAAGATAGCTCCCGATATCCCATCAAAGAATTGGGCATTTTCCCCATACAAATCCGTTTACATCCAGAAGTAAGTGCAAAAGGAAAAGTTTGGGTCGTGCCTGAAACAGAAGGCTAGCTTTGATGTTTCTGTAAAAATTCTGCCTCGTAGAGGCAAAGTAATAAAGCCTGGGCATAAATGCCCAGGAAAGAGTACAATTTAGACAAAGAGCAAAAAGTGACAAATCCTTCTGTCTCTTTACCACAAAATATAGAAGCAGAAATTGGTGTTTTGGGTTCTTTATTGATCGAAGATAGCATAGCAGGCGAAGTCTTCAAACGCCTGGATAAAAGCTATTTCTCGTCTCAGGCCCATCAACTCATTTTTGAAGCTATTGTTTATTTATTTGAAAAAAGTAAGCCCATTGATCCAGTATCCGTTATGGAAGAATTAAAAAGGCAAGGGGTATTGGATCAAATTGGTGGTCAAGAGTATCTATTTTCCTTGATGAGCGCAGTGTATTCTGCAGGAAATGCCATCTATTATTCCGATGTGGTCAGAGAAAAAGGGATCATGCGCAGCCTGATTGGTGTTTCTCAGCAGATTATCGAATTTACAAAATCAGAAAATCTTCCATTAGAGTCTTTGCTGGACAAATCAGAACAACTGATTTTTGAAGTCACCCAAAAAAAAGTTACATCAGAACCAGTGCATATTCATCATATCTTGATGGATATTGTTGCTGCTCTGGATAAGGACAGCAATGGAATTACAGGAGTGCCTAGCGGTTTTTACGATCTGGATCAGATGATTTCAGGCTTGCAGCCATCTTCTCTTGTAATTTTAGCCGCCCGTCCTAGTATGGGAAAAACCAGTTTTGCATTAAACATCGCCTGCCATGTTGGAGTAGAAGAAAATATAGGAGTGCTGATATTCAGCCTGGAAATGTCGAAAGAACAATTAGCACAAAATATGGTCTGCTCTCGTTCCAAAGTCAGTGCACATAAAATTAGCAATGGTTCTATCAGCCAGGAAGATTACGCTCAGATTACAGCAGAAGCAAGTAGTATTGCCAAAGCCCCTATTTTTATCGATGATACGCCAGGGCTTTCCTTGCGAGAGCTGAGAGGCAAAGCACGTAGATACAAAGCACAGTACAAAGTTGGCTTGATTGTTATAGACTATATTCAATTGATGGAATCTCCTGAAGCGGGAAAAAATGAAAATCGCCAACAGGAAATTTCTCAGATATCCAGAGGTCTTAAAGGGATTGCAAGAGAACTGAAGATTCCGATTATTGCTTTATCACAATTGAACCGATCTGTAGATGCCAGGGATGACCACCGTCCAAGAATGTCTGATCTAAGAGAATCAGGTGCCTTGGAACAGGATGCAGATTTAATTATGTTTCTTTACAGGGATGATTATTATAATCAAGATTCCCAACACCAGGGTATGGCAGAGCTGATTGTTGCCAAACATAGAAATGGACCAACAGGAACGATAAATTTGTATTTTTTCAAACAATACATGCGATTTCTCTCTTCTTCTAATCAAAAAAATACAAATGAAAATTAAAAATTCATAAAAAATTAAATTTTTGCATACCTTTAATCATTTTTTGCCCCTATCCTAACGTTTTCTGTGGTCACAGTCTCATTTATAAAATACCTATAAATCACAAAGCCCGCTCTTAACAAATTTTTTCTGTGCCAGATGAGCAGTGCTATGATAATAGCATCTGCTCCAGCAGGCGGTATTCAGTTTTATTTTTTTATGGACTATGAATAAATACCACAGATTCTGTTAGAACCAGTTTTGACCCATATCTTTGCAGTAGACGTTACGGATTCTAATATCCGTAACAACAGTATTTCTGTAATCCGTAATGTTTGTTTTGCTTAGCATCTGAATGGGAGTCATAATGTATTTATCCTGCCAAAAATCTATATTTTCCTTTCTTTTATTTATATTTCTAAGCTTTGTTATTTCTCCTCTTCTTTTAGCACAAGAAAAAGACAATGTCAGCAAAATCACCATCAAAGGTCTTGTTACCATCCCTGAGGACAAAATCAAAACAAAGCTGGAAACCCAGGTAAACCGTCCTTTTTCTTCGCTTTCCTTAAAAAAAGACATCCAAAGGATGCATGAACTCGGTTTTTTTGCCAATATAGAAATCCAGGTAAACCAGACACTAGAAGGCGTAGAAATTATTTTTATTGTCATAGAAAACCAGTTGCTAGGAGAGGTAAAAATACTAGGCAATAAAGATATAGAAACACGGGAAATATTAAAAAAACTCAGAATAGCAAAAGAAAAATACCTGGCAGCCTATATTCTCTCTCTGGATATAATCCAGCTTAAAGAATTCTATCAAAAAAAAGGATATTTATTCGTAGATATCAAAGCGGAAAAGAAGCCTTCTGGTGGCTGGATTGATTTATATTTTTTTATTGATGAAGGCCCTCAGGTAACACTGGAAACAATCCAATTTTTTGGAAATAAAACTTTTTCCAAGAGTGAACTTTGCAATCTCATGCAGACAAAAGAAAATGGCTTTCTGAGTTCTTCCTACTATGATGAAGAAACCTTCCAGGAAGATTTGATTCTGATTCGCAATTTTTATCGCTCCGAAGCTTTTCTTGATGCAAGAGTTCATCTAAGAGATATATTCTATAGTGATGATAGAACCAAAATGGTTTTAAATATCTCTGTAGAAGAAGGCCCCCGCTATACCATCGAAAGCATAACCTTTAGCGATAATAAGCTTTTTTCCAAAGAAGAGTTACAAAATCGTCTATTGCTAAAAAAAGGCGATCCTTTCAAACAGGCGGAGGTAGGAAATGATAAAACTCGCCTGGAACGCTTGTATGGGGAAAACGGTTTTCTTAACATTCGAGTCAATCCTGTTATCTGGTTGGTGGACCTTAAAAAGACAGAAGTAGCTATTGATTATAAAGTAAAAGAAGGAAGCAAAGTCTATCTACGTAAGGTAGATATTCAGGGCAATACCCTTACGAGAGATGATGTGGTTCGACGAGAGATGGTCATCCATCCAGGCGAACAATTCAACTTGGGTAAGCTGGAAAACAGCCAGATGCGGTTGCGTCGTTTACGCTATTTTGAATCCCTGAAAGTAGATCTGCTGGATACAGAATTTCCCCATTGGAAAGATTTGCTAATTCAGGTAGAAGAAGGCAGAACAGGCAATCTTCGATTTGCGGCAGGAATTACGTCAGACTTGGGAGCAGTTGGAGAAATCTCCCTTTCTAAGAGAAATTTCGATATTACCAGAGTGCCAAAAAGCTTTGCAGATTTTTTTTCAGGGGACAGCTTTACAGGTGCTGGCCAAAATCTGGATATTTTTTTCCAGGTTGGTCAGGATATGTTGCGTTTTAAAATTTCCTTTCTGGAACCCTACCTTTTTGGATATGACTGGAGTTTAGGGACAGACCTCTATAATACTGCACGCGGAAGAGAATCCTGGTCAGAAGATCGCCTGGGCATGCAGTTGAGCATAGGAAGAAA
Source organism: uncultured bacterium (assembly GCA_938003875.1). Taxonomy (GTDB): domain Bacteria; phylum Planctomycetota; class Uabimicrobiia; order Uabimicrobiales; family JABWCH01; genus JABWCH01. Next base: position 10,640 of record CALKWO010000078.1, on the reverse strand, counting down.
GGTTGGTCAGGATTCTATCGTCAAACTCAGCTATCGTCTGGAAAGTGTCAATGTAGATGACGTAGATAACAATGCACCCAGGGATGTTGTTGCAGTAGAAGGTAGAAGCCTTGTTTCTGCTATGTCTCTGGAATTTTCTCACGACACACGAGACGATTTTATTCTGCCAACAAGAGGTTATAGCTTTGCTATTTCTGCGGAATTAGGTGGAGTGCTTTTTGGTGGAGATCACTATTTTTCCAAATTAGAGACACGCTTTGCCTGGTTCACTACCCTATATACCTTGGAAAGTGGATATAAGCATGTTCTATCTCTGGGTGGGCAGGTCAGTATGGCCGACGATTTCAATCCATCCGATGATGTTCCTATCTTCGAAAGATACTTTGCTGGTGGTGCCAGCTCTATCCGAGGCTTCCAATATCGCACAGTAAGCCCAAGAGAGAATTTCCCAGGTCTGGAAGACGATCCCATTGGAGGAAACTTCATGGCTCTAGGAACAATAGAATACAGCTTCCCACTCTACCAGGATGTCCTTCGCATGGTAGTCTTTATGGATATAGGAAATGTAACTCCTCAGGTTAGCTCAGAAATATTGGATTCTATGAGAGTCGCTGCTGGTTTTGGCGTAAGAATCAAAGTCCCCCTACTTGGCCCACGCCCCTTTGCACTGGATTTTGGTTTTCCCCTCAGGAAAGAAGAGGGTGACGATACCCAGGTATTCAGCTTCTCCTTTGGAAAACAATTCTAGCAAATATTCAAAATTAAGTTTTAAAATTTTGCCTTGCAACAGATTAGATCCGCCCCTCCCCTTGTGGGAGGGGCCGTACTGAGCATAAGCGAAGTACGGGGGAGGGGGCAAACTAACTAGGGAAGCCTTGTATACAAATCTTCTTTAGTTAGTTTGTCCCCCTCCCTCGCCCTTCGGGCAGTCCCTCCCGCAGGGGGAGGGACGAATGCACTCCATTGCAATATAAGTGATTCGTCCGCCTAACCGTTAAATACACTCAAGCTTCAATTTTTCCCTACCAAAGGATCTGGTATCCTATACTTTATGATCAAAGGATATTGCTTGCTTTGAGCATTGGACAAACTGGCTTCTATTCCATGAATTTTTAAATATTTTACATTATATTTTTTATTTTTTTTGAAATATTCATATTGGTTCAATCTCATGTAGCCAATAGCATTTTTATTTCTATGAATAAAAGCCATAATTCTGTTGGCTCTTCCTATTTCCATAGGCTGGCGTGCTGGGTATCCCCTCTCTATAATCTGTATCCAGTATTTTTTCATGAGATAGGAATTTTTGTTAAAAACTATATTAGAGAAAGATTCTCTCTCTTCTGTTCCAGATGGAAAATCCAGACAAAAAATCTCTTCTTGGTTTGCCCAGTAACGTTCTTTTTTCAAATAAATAGATTTGATTTGATTTTTATGGATATTCTCTATAGGATTTTTTTGATGAACTACAAGCACTAGAATATCTTCATTGCCTGATATATCTTTTTCTGTTTTCAATATATTTTTTTTGCTATCCAAATGCTGGCATGCATTTCCCAATAGAATGACTATAAGAAAAAATAAAGGAATAAACCTCCTCATTTTTTTTTCTCCTTACTCTGAAAGTCTTTGGCTATACCCAAAGAAAAATTTTACAATAAGGCCACTATAGAAAACGCAAATCCACTGAAATTTTCCTGAGTAGGATCTTTATGCCATTCATAAAAAAATTCTCCTTTTAAAGAAATTTCAGAAATGGGTTTATATCTAAATCCAAACAGGATACGTTTCGTATGGTCTTGTACTCTTCGGTCTGGATTGAAAATCTCTCCTCGTCCATATAGGCTATATTTGTCCCAAAAGGTATAGGCTAATTCTAAGAAGCCTCCATAATTTTCCCTCAGGCGAACTGTATTGTTATCAAAATTACGTCTTCCCTGAGCATATTCTATATGAAGAGCAAATCCTTTTGCTTCCAATAGAACCTCCAGATTCCACAACAGGTCTTTATCTTTATCTTCATTTTTCCCATACGACAGATTCACGCCTATATCGAATTGATCGAATAAATCGAAATCAGGGAGATGCAAAATCAATTTACCACCTAGTACTTTGTTTTCATTAGTGTCTGTTTCTCCCTTATTTACACCTGGGCCATTAGAAATATAAAGCATATAACCAAGACCAAAGTTTTCGCTTAGCATGTATTCGCTATCCCCGTACACCAAAACTCCTACAAAATCTCTTGGGAAAATTTTAGCTATATGTAAAGGAGAATAAACGCTATAAGTAGTTGTAGGATAATGGTGGAGATTGCGAGACTCAGGAGTTAGCATCAATCCTACGCGAATATTAACGAGAGGGTTGTATAAGTATTCCAGCCATGCCTGTTCAACAAAAATTTCGCCAGCTCCACTAATTTCTTCACCATTGCCTTCAAAAGAAGGAGCGTTTTCAAAGGCTATCTCTGCGAAGAGGTTAAAATTTTGTATTTGTTTTTGGAAAAAGAAAGTCAATTCATGTGCACGAAAATGTCCAGGAGAGTCAGATTTATTATTATCTGAAAAGACAAAACTATAATAACCAGAAATATTTACAAAATTTGTTCCTAAATATCTATTTAATAGACCTAAGGTATTTTCTTGTATTACTTCACTCTCTGTTTCCTCAATCAGATCTTCTACCTCTTCTCTAAGCTCTTCTACTTTAGTATCTTGTTCTACTTCGGATACGCGTTCCCGAAGGTTTTTCACTTCTTCTTTTAAATCTTTAATTTGCCTTTCATAGTTGTCAAACCGATCTTCATATTCTTTAAGCCTATTGACGATTTTTTCTACCTCTGAAGCCTTAGAATTTTTTTCTTGAGCAACTAAATAAGGTAAGAGAACCAAAAAGAAAACAAAAAAATACATCTTTTTCATTGTATTCTCCGATCAATAATTTTGGAGCAAAGTTCGGATTTGCTCATTACAGGGATCATCTGGAGAAAGCTTAATAGCAATTTCTTTAAGCGATTGTTTAGCATAGCGTTTTGTTCTATTGTCTAAAAGCATTTTGCTTAGAATAGAGATAGCTTCTGGATCAGCAATGTATCCTAAACTTTTGATAATCTGTATTTTCAAGTATGGATCCGCAGTGTTTTCTAAAAGCAAGGACAAAGAAGGAACAGAATCTCTTCCTATGCTTTGCAAAATATCAAGCAAATGCTTTTGCTCTTGTCTTGAGGAAGTTTTGTCTAATTTTTTTATCAGCAAAGGGATGATTTTTTTCCCAAAAGTTGCTAAATGTTGAATTGCCTGATTTCGGTAGTCTACATGTTCTTCCAAAATATGAAGTAAGGCAACCCATGCATCTTCTGTGCCTGCCCGTGCAATATTCTCTATAATAGCTTCCCCAACTACCAAACTTTTTATTTTTTCCATTCCTCGGATTAAAGCTTTAAGAGATTCCATGCTATTCATTTTACCTAAAGATTTCGCAGATTCTTTTCCAATTTCAGATATTTCATCTTCTAAAGCTTTTTCCAAAGCATCTATTGCATGAGAATTGATAAATTCTCCTAATTTTTGTACCACTTCTTTTCGAATTTCTGGTTGAGAGTCTGAGAGCATAGATATTAAAAGACTTTCAATTTTTTCCTGGGGATATTGGAAAAGTCCTTGGAGAGATTTTTTTCTTATTTCCCAAGAGGGATCTTTCAAACAAAGGGATAGGCTCCCGAAAAGTTTCCTTTGAACAAAAGACTCTACTAAAAGCATCCTGATTTCTAAATTCTTTTCATCAACAAACATTTCTTCAAGCATTCTATCACCTGAGGGGCTTTCTGCTTTTATCAGAGTAGCAATAAAAATCTTTTGCATTTCAGGATACTTTTCTTTTTTTAACAAAAAGAAAATTTTATCCAGACAGGCATGGGGAATATGCTGGACCATAGAATAAACATTTATCAGAAAGTCCTTTTTTTCTTTTATGGAAAGAAAAGAAAATCCTTCTTCTAAGAGAACCAGCTCCTGATTGCCTAGAAAATTCATATTTTCTACAAAAAATTCTTTTTTACCAGACAGTATGGATATAATTTTCTTTAATTTTTTTATTTCTTTTAAAAAATTGTGAGAAATTTTTTCAGGCATAGGATCAAATAAAGATAAAAATTTTTCTGCTTCAGGAAAAGCTAAAGCAACATATATAGTTTTTACCCAGGAAGCATCCTGTGTCAAAACTATTTCCCGTAAAAATCGTTGCAGCGATTTGTCTAAGTTTATACCCAGGCAAATCATTTCAGCCTGTTTTTTTAACTCATTTTTCCATAAATGTTTGTCCAGAATTTTGGCTACAAGAGAAGCCTTTCTATCATCAAAAACTATATTTTCTAAAACCTGGGATGCTTTTGCAAAATTTTTTGCTGTCAGCTCTTGGTCGAAAGATTCTAAAGTTTTTATCCATTCTTTTAAGGGAAAAATTTGTTTTTCTTCTCGAAACTCTACTTCTAAGCGCACAACTTCACTATAGGCGTTGTTAAAATCAAGATTATCCAAAAGAGTCCCTATGTTTTGAAGATAGAGGTTGATTTTTCTTTGTCTTTCTCTTTTTGCCTCTTCTATCTTTTTATTCTCTTCTATCCTTATTTTTTCTTGTTTTTCGATAGAATTAGAGGGTGGATCAACCTTTAAATTTTTGGGAGGTTGTGGGACAACCTTCTTTTCTTGGTCTTTTGGAATCAATTTTTCAAGAGAAGCTTTTTCTGTATTTTGGGGAACAGGCTTTATGGAATCAAAAAATATTGGAGAAAAAAAGTATATAGCTATTGCCAGAAAAATAAATAATGCCATTATATAGATTGGCTTAAGGATATATTTTGGAGGAAAAGATGGTTTTACAGGGGCAAGATAAGGAATTTTGCCCTGGGGAAGTTTATTTTTTTTGATTCTCTGAAAATTTTCCCACAAAGAAGAATAGCTTAAACATCTTTCTTCAGGAGCTTTAGCAAGAAGTTGCATAAGAAATGCAAGAGTAGGCTGAGAAATTTTAATTCCTAAAGTTTCTGGCAAAGGAGGCTCATCGTTGATATGAGAGGAGCAAAGATTATAAAATGTGCTGCCTGTAAATGGCAGACGAGCCGTTAACATAACATAAAGAGTTACCCCTAAAGAATATACATCACTTCGATAGTCAACGTTGGTTCCTGCAAATTGCTCAGGGGACATATAATGAGGTGTACCCAAAAAAGTTCCTGTTTTGGTCAAATGCATTTCAGAATCTACGGCTCTTACCAGTCCAAAATCACAAATTTTCAATGATCCTTTGTTATCAATCATAATATTGGCAGGTTTCATATCGCGATGAACAAACCCTTTTGCCCAGGCATAAATCATACCTTGCAAAAGTTTCTCAAAAATAGAAATACTTTCTGTTTCTGGGATTGCACCATTTTTTTCTATTCTGTCAGCAAGTGAACCTCCCTGGATATATTCCAAAACTACATAGTACATTCCATAAAATTCCCCATAATCAAATGCCTGTACGATATTATGATGCGAAAGACTTTTCAGTACTTCACATTCCTGTTGAAATCGGGTAATTTCGTTTTGTATGTCGCCAGTAGGAAGGAATACTTTTAGGGCAATCTGGCATTCAGGAGATCCTTGTTTGAATCCCCTGTATACAGCAGCCATTCCTCCCTCTCCTATAAATTCCAAAATTGTATATCCTGGGATAAGAGAATTTCCTTGTATATCTTTGAAATGCAAGAGGTTCTCTAATACTTCCAATCGGACTACTTCTAAATGAATCAATACATCTGAGAAAGAAGTTTTTATACCATTTCCGCGTGCATGTGTATATATTTTTACTATTTTCTGGATTTCCTCAGCGGTAAGAATACAAGAGGAAAGAAGTAATCTTTGTAAGATATTATTATGAATTATGCTTTTTTTTTCATCTGCATCGCTTTTTTTTTCCCAATCGGAAAAGATTCCCTGCCTGGAAGAAAGAATATCTAAAGGTGATTTGCTGATAGGCTGTGTTTCCACATTCGCAATATCAGGTTTAGCTTTAATGCTTGATAGAAAATCCATATTTTCAGAAAAAATATCCAAATCGTCATTATTGTTAGTATTTTCCCACATATCTAAAATGCCTCCTGTTAGCAGGTTTTATTTTTTCTGAAGCCAAAACGATACCAGACCGTTTTCTTCATTATTTGTATTGGTCAAAATGATCCTGTACAAAATGAGTAGTGCTATGGCAATAGCATCTACTCCATTTTGCGGTTCTAGCATACTTTTAAAGAAGGTACTATTTATATCTTCTCTTGAAATATGTTCAACAACATTTTGACTAAAACAGCTTTCTTCATTATTCTAATATTTAGGCTATGCTATACCAGTAATTCCCTAAAAAAATGGCTCAGGGCTACGCAGGAAAAAAATGGGAACGGAGAGAATAGCGCAATCCCTGGCCTTTTAAATCAAAATTTTTCTATAATTTTTCTTTTACCATTTGTATTCTATCTTGTACTTTTTTTAGCATATCTTTCTCGTGAATTTCCATATAAAGTCCTGCTGCTTTTTCCAGATACCATAGAGAGCGAGCATAGTTTTTGTGGTTGTAGTGTAGCATGGCAATATTATTGTAGGATGTTGCCAGCCCTTTTTTATCTCCTATTTTTTCTGTCAATTGCAAGTCTTTGCTATAGTATTCCAGGGCTTTTTCGTATTCATTTTTAGCATCATAGATCAATCCCATATTATTATAGGATGCAGCCAGGCCAATGAGGTCATCCATCGCTTCCTGGATTTTAGCACCTTTTTCAAAGTGGCTGAGTGCCTGGTAATAATCGCCACGCTCTTTATAAATCAAGCCAATATTATTGTATATGGAACCCAGGCCAATTTTTTCATCAAGCGATTCTAAAATTTTAGCACATTCTTCATAGCATTCCAGTGCTTTGGAACTCATGTTCTGTGCCTTATATAGCAAGGCCTGTGTACTTTTGACAATAGCAAGTCCTTTTTTTTCTTTATGCTTTTCATAAATCTCTTTGGCTCTTTGCATTCTATCGGATGCTTCCTGGAATTCTTTGAGATGAACGAGCATCGATGCTATGTTGGTTTCTACTTCTGCTATGCCTAGAAGGTCATTTTGCTCCTGGCGGATTTTCAGACTTAGCTCAAAGTAACGACGAGCATCCTTCACCTGACCTTTGCTTTGGTATATACGCCCCAAATTATTATCTACATTGCCCAATCCTGTCTTGTTCTGGATTTCCTGGAAGATTTCTCTGGCTTTCAGAAAAGAGACAATAGCAAGGTCCAGACTGCCCTTTTTATAGTCTAAGATAGCAAATTTTTCATAACACTGCGCTATACCCTCTTTATTTTCGCTTTTCTTTAGAAATAGTATGGCTTTTTGCAAATAGTCTCTGCTTTGAACTTCTTGCTTGAGAAATTCATTTATTTTCCCCAGATAAAGGTATGTCTGAGCGAGGATTATGTTATTCTCTCCTGATTCTAACACAGGTAAGCTTTGCAAAAGGATGTTTTTGGCTTCCTGCAATTTTCCAGAATCGGCTAAAAGAATTCCCAGGTTTTGCCTGCATAGTGCTAGCTTTTGTATATCCCCGATATCTTCCAGTGTATCAATCGCTTCATTATAAAAAGCGACCGATTCGGAAGTATTCCCCATCTGCTGGTGGATTCTGGCAAGATTGACTAAGGATGCCTCTTCTTTTTCTTTTCTGCCTAGCTTTTGAAGAACACTATGTTGTTTTTGGAAATAAGAAAGGGCTTTAATATTGTCTTTTAGAGATTGTGCAATTTTCCCTAAACCTTCATAAAGCATAGCTTCTACAAAAGTTCCTTCGATTTTTTTCTGTTTTTCCAGGCATTTTTGGAAGAAAAATTCCGCTTTTTCACGTTCTCCTATCTCATGGTGGAGACCGCCAAAAAAACAATAAAACTCTAATTCCTGAGGATGCCCTTCTATTGTTTTGAAAATCTTATAGGCTTTTTTGATGATTTTAAGGGCGTTTTTGGAATCCTGCGCCTTGTGATAGCAATAGGCACACAGCCCCAGAATAAAAAGGGGATGATATTTTTCGAGAGGCAAATTGATCTGAAGGCTCAATTTTTCTAAAATAGCAGCACTCTGGCTAAAGCGGTTTTCTTTTAAGAGATATATAGCAAAATCTGCAAGTGCCAGAAGTGTTTCCGAGCATGTAGAGTTTGTGATTGTCTTGATCAGGCTATCCAGCCCCTCCTCAAGAGGTTTTTCCGTAAGGCTTTCTCTGGAAAGGAGAATCTGATAGAGAATATTTCTCATAAAAACTTTGTGTTGAGATGCCTGGCTGACAATTTGCACGACCCTGTCGAAGTATTGTTTGCTGGAAAGTCTGAGAAGAGAAAAATAGAAAATCGCATACAAACAATCTTTGCCAGGTCCTATTATTTTTAAGAAATCCAGCAATACTTCATCCTGGTGCTTCCCAAGAAGAGCCTGAGATCGATAGATCATATATTCCCTGAGAAAGCCAATAGGAAAATACAAAAATGTTTCTATGGAATTTTTCGAGCCAATAGACAGCCTTCCCAGAAAACCTTCCTGTATTAAATCCGTTACTTGAGAGAATGTAGTAGAAAGCAATCCTTGCTGTATTGTCTCCATGTCTCCCTTTTCTATAAGCACATCCAGTTCAATATGGTTTGTTTGGGCTTTCATCATAAGATCGACCAATTTTTCTAAAAATTCTCTTCTGCCTTTAGAAAAGTTGATCTGGTTTAGAACAAAGCCTTCCATGAGATCCAGTAAGGCAATTTTTTTAGGAATTTCCCTGCTTTTCAGGCAAGAAAGGAATAAATACATGATAGAAGGGTTGCGCATCATGTTTTTAATCGAATGGGGAAAAGCAGACAGATCACCAGGGGGAATCAACATCTCATATCCAATTGTATTGTATAGCTTTTTGAGTTCAGACAGATTGAACAAGGGCAAAGAAAAATACCAAAGCCCTGATTCTATCAGAGGACATTCTCCATCTACAGGCATGACAAAATCTTTTAGACAAGCAGATGTCTTAGCTTCAAAATGTTCTTTCCATAAAGAAGCATAAATATCCCGTATAGAAAGGATAACCTTGACATTTTTTTTATATTGAACAAGAAAATTTTTCAGACCTTCGAAGAATTCCTGAGGTCTGGGCGTATTTTCCAGACCATCCAGTATGATGACCCATCTGGCAGGGCTTTCTTTCTGGATAGCTTCCATGGTGTTATGCAAATTTTCGATTTTACATATTTCACATAGGTCTTGTTCTAAGTTTAAAGCCCGATTGCCAAACACAGGAAAAAAGAAAACCATTTCCCCTTGAGAACTCCACCTTTTTGCCATTTCCGCCAGGAGGACAGTTTTCCCTACTCCTTTTTCTCCTGATAAAACAAAAAGAGAGTAAGGCGAATTCAGGAAAGAATCCAATATAAATTCAGGATAACGACGCTCTTGGTATTTTCGTAAAAGCTTTATATTTTTGAAATAATTTATAATTTCTTCCTTGTTTTGGAAGGAAATTTCCCAGATATGTTTATAAGAATCATTTCCCAAATGAGTTGCTGCCAGAGAGACTCTTTCTCTCATATTTTGATAGGAAGACAGAGGCTCTTTCAACGAAAGATTATGCTTGCAGCCATGATAAGATACCCTTGAAGATGTGCGTCCATAGAATATAAGAAGTTCCCAGGAGGAAGGAAGCTCTTCCCTGATACAATAGTAGCATTCCTGATATAAAAAAAAGGGATTCAGGCAATAAAATTCTTGCGATTTTCTATCATGCAGAAAAACCTGGTGGGCTGGTAGATCCTGCTTGGCAAACAAAACAATTTTTTCCGAATTTTCCTGGCTACCCATAAGCTTTCGAAAAATTTTTCTTTCTAATGCAGTCTCTTCGCTATAGACTAAAGGATAGTCTTGTAAGAACTCTGCCTCTTTTAAAATTTTTCGCAAACAGGCAGAAGAAAATTGCAAATAGGTTTTTGTTTCCTCTTCAATCATAATAGACAGAAGCGAGGCCAATTTTTTCCCATTCTCTTGAAAATAGGATAGAAAGCCTATAGCCCTGTCGCATCGCTTGTAGTCATTGATTTCCTGAATATAGATTTGCTGTTTTTCTTCTACTGTTGTATACCATTCTTGTATTTTTCCAACCAGGGGACAGGATGAAGTAAAATTTTTCATGGCTATGCCAAAAAAATGAAATACATCGTCCATTCCAGGAGCGTCTAGTTTACGGCAGGCCATTTCCATAGCCTGGTTGGGAGTATTTTCTTTGTGATACAGGCTCAATAGAATTATGGAAAAATACAGAACAAGGTTTTCGTATGTTTCAAAAACAGCCATCAATTTATCGCAGGAATTTTCTTTTTCTAGTATTTTTTTATAGGAAAAGGCGATAGAAAGAGGATAAAACTCAATGCTATTGTTTAAATATTCTTCTGAAACATCCAGATTGGTAGATGGATTCATGTCTTGCATAACCGTTTCTCGCCCAAAAAGTATAATTATTTTTGATAAGGATTATAACATCGCAGAGAGCTATGGAATCGGAATTAAATAAGTTCCCCATTTAGACGATAAAGATAACGATTAAGATA
>CALKWO010000077.1 GCA_938003875.1 uncultured bacterium | reverse complement strand
AGTGCTATGATAATAGCATCTGCTCCAGCAGGCGGTATTCAGCCTTATTTTTTTTTATGGACTATAAATACCACAGATTCTGTTAGAGCCAGAATTTTTTTGTTATGACAATCTTAAACCTATTATAATAATTGATAAAGTTTTATGCAAAAAATATTTTTAAATATTTTTGCTTTAGAATTGGTAAAAAAAATATTTTTATATTATACTTGATTTTATTTTTAAAAAAATCGTATCGAGGTAAAAAATTTTACCACATATTGGAAAAGATTTTCCATGAAAAATACTACAAATCCTTCTCGAAACATCGCTGATTTTCTTCCCATAGCAGCAAAAGAAAGATCTTATGACAAAGCCCTTGTGATTCCTCATGCAAAAGATCATTACCATCGTGTAGCATACACTCACTTTACTTATTCTCAGCTTCACTACGACAGCGATTGCATTGCTCGCGGCCTTTATTCTATTGGGCTTAAACGTAAAGATTTTTGTGCCCTCATGGTAAAACCTGGTCTGGATTTTTTTTCTATCATGTATGGGCTTTTCAAAGCAGGAATTGTCCCTGTTCTGATTGATCCTGGAATTGGGATGAAACCTTTGAAATCATGCCTGAACGAAGTTTCTCCCAAAGGTTTTATTGGAATTGCTCTGGCACAGATAGCAAGAAAGATACTGGGGTGGGCAAGGCATTCCATCTGTATCACAGTGACCGCAGGCAAAGCAGACTGGCTGAGCGGATTTTCTTTGCAAGAAGTACGCAAGCGAGGCGAATCTCCAGAGCCTTTTTCTATGATCGTTCCAGAGCCTCAAGAAACAGCAGCGATCCTTTTTACTTCTGGCAGCACAGGAATCCCCAAAGGCGTAATCTATACTCATGAAAACTTCGTTGAACAAGTCGAAAGAATACGGCAGATGTTCAATATCGTTCCTGGCGAAAGCGATGTTCCAACCTTCCCGCCTTTCGCTCTTTTCGATCCTGCTCTGGGAATGACAGCCGTTGTGCCTGATATGGACCCACGATATCCCGCCAAAGCAAAGCCAGAGAATATCTATCAGGTCATCAAGGATTTTGGAGTGACCAATATGTTTGGCTCTCCTGGCTTCTTAAATACCCTTTCCAGAGACGGGATAAAAACAAATACTAAATTGCCTACCTTGAAAAGAATCATTTCCGCAGGGGCACCCGCTCTTCCTTCTACTCTGGAAAGAATGGAAAGAATGCTTTCAGAAAATATCGAGGTATATACTCCATACGGGGCGACAGAATGCATGCCTGTTTCTCTTATTGGAAGTAAAGAGGTGCTGGCTTCCCGTAAGAAAACCCAAGAAGGCCTCGGAATTTGCATAGGAAGAGCAGTAGAAAAAATTTTTGTTTCCATCATCCCTATCTCTGACGAAGCAATTCCTCGCTATGAAAAATCTCTTTGCTTACCACCATGCGAAATCGGAGAAATTGTAGTTCAAGGACCTACTGTAACCATAGGGTATTTTGGAAGAGAAAAAGAAACCGCTTTGGCGAAAATGAAAGACGACCAAGGCCGTCTTTACCATAGAATGGGAGATTTAGGTTATCTGGACGAGCTGGGAAGATTGTGGTTCTGTGGAAGAAAATCCCATAGAGTACAAACCGTTCAGGGAAATCTATTCACTATCCCTTGTGAGGGTGTCTATAATGCACATCCTTGCATTTTTCGTACAGCACTGGTCGGAATCGGAAAGCCAGGGAATGCTGTTCCTGTTATCTGTGTGGAATTAGAACCAAAATTTGTTAACAATCCCTGGGGGCAAATCGTACAAGAACTCCAGGAGCTGGGTTCAAAATTTTCTCATACACAGAATATAAAGCATTTTCTCTTGCATCCTGGCTTTCCTGTTGATATAAGGCATAATGCTAAAATCCAAAGAGAAAAATTAGCAGTTTGGGCTGCTAGTAAAATTAAGGATATACTATGAAAACTCAAATACCAGATTTTCCTTATAATGACCAGCAAAGTAAAACAATGGCATTGCTTGGTTATACGGGTGTCGGGAAAACAAGCCTTATTACTGCTGGTTATTTTGAGAACATCATGAGCGGAAAGGATGCTTTTACTCAAAGGTTTTTCCAGAGAATAGAAGACCAGATACGGGAATCAGGAGGAATACCTTTGACTATGGGAGAAGCTTCGACTTTGAGCTTCATCGAGCCTTCCTCCCGCAATGAATTCACTGTTCAGGATTTTTCAGGAGAGCATATCAAGCTAGAAAGACAAGACAAACAAGAATACCAAAAGCTGATTGTCAGAGCCGATGATGCCCATTCCCTGATTTGCCTTCTCTCTGCAGAAAATTTTTATCGCTCCACACAAATCCACGAAGAAGTAGATGCCATACAAACCTTTGTGAATCGGCTTCGGGGCCTGGGAACTCGTATTCCTGTTGTGATTGTCCTGAGCAAATGCGATAGAGTCCCTAGATTCTATGCTAATATTCCTGTGATAAAATCCTTTTGCTGCTTTCTTTCCCGCCTTCCTTTCCTGAGCCTTTCTCCTGCTCGTGGACTGGAAGTTACCATGAAACGCTTTCCTTCTATATTCTCAGGTTTTCATTTCAAAGGAAAAGGGCCTAGCGTGCAATTTCTGGGAATCTCCATCCCACGGCTAGGACGTTTGAAACCCTGGCAATGGCCTAGAGGACTGCGTTTCCTGGCAAAAATTTTCCGAAAGCTATGGATTGATCCACAGTGGCTTTTTCAGTCCAACTATCGCCTGAACAATCCGTTTCATTTTTGTTTTCAAGCCTTTCAACTAAGCATTTTGCGAGATTTTTTGGTTCGCTATTATGAATCTCCTGAAGTCTGCCAAGAAATTCTCCAAAAATTTTCCCAGGAAGTCATTGAGAAAAAAATCTATGGTGAAGAGTTCTACTTTCAGGACTACTTTGAGAGAATCCAGGAAGATACAGGTTCTTTAATAGCAGAAATGAGAGAAGAAATCCAAAATTTACAGCAAAGTGCAAGTTTACTGCTAATGCATGAAAGAGACCTGGGACAAAACCTGAGGCTCTGGCTGGAAAAAATGGACGAAAGCCTGAGTAAATTCAAGAAACCCTGGAGCCAGGGGGCAAAGCAAACCCTGGAATCTTTAAGGTATGATACCCTTTGTGCTGTCAAAGAACGATTCCAGGGATGGATAGCGGAAAGCTCAGAAGAAAAAAATCCCAATGCTTTCTATCGTCTTGTGGACATTCTGCGTCTGCGCAAAGAAATAGGGGAAATCGAAATCTGGAACAATCTGAACATCACCCTTCCTGATGTCAGTTTCCTGTCAAAAAAACTTTTAGAATTGCTTGTCCGACTTATCCTCTCTCGGTCTGAAATTTCTGCATCATCGTTTGAAGAGGACAAAAGCAAATACCTGGATGTTCTTACCATCACTCCTCCTCAGGAAATCATTATGCTGGAGAAAATGGTGCAGTCAGCAACCGTTTTCTATAAAAATCTGGGGCAGTACGAACCAGGGAGCGGACGCTGGAATGACGAAATTCTAGGTGCTTTCAAAAATTTCGATCAGGAGTGGATACAACTGGCAAAAAAAATAGAACTCGATGAAAAAAGCCCTCTGAGGGAAAGCATAGAAGGAAAGCTTGTCAAGATTTTAAAGAAAGAAGCCTCTCAGTTTCTTTCACTCTCCCAGATTTTGGAATGGACAGCAGACACAGAGCAGTTCGTCAGGTTTGTTTCTCTTAAGGAAGAAATTGCCCAGATAAAAGAAATCGTTGCTGTGCAGTCAGAAGATCAACTGAAAAAGGAAATGGAAGAGCTGAAACTTCGTACGCAAAAGTGGCATGGAACAGGCAAGTTGCTTCCTCTGCGCCTTAAGGAGTGGTTTGAAGAAGTAGAAAGGCGTAAGGCAAAAATTTCCTCCATTGCTGGAAATAAAGGATTACAAGCGTTAGAAAAAGTATCACAAGATGTATTGCAGGGTGTTGCGAATTTTTTACAAGAAAGCATGAAGACACTTCTATCGAAAAAAAATGAAAACACATCCTTTTCAGAATTTCTTGAAATCCTGGAAATCTATGGAGAAATCGAGAAAAGCGATCTTTTTAGCAAGCATGGACTGGCTTTGCCTTCTGCAGAAGAAATGGAAAAAGCACTCTTTCTCCAGCTCGTTCGCAATGTTATCTATAGAAGTGGGCTTACCTTGTCTGCCTATGAGCAAGATCGTACTCGTTTTCTTGCCTCTATCCGAGGCTCTGCTCCTGTAACCCTGGAATCCCTGGACAATATGGTCAACTCTTTTATAAAATTGCAAAAGGGTGTAAAAGATATGACCTCCCTGCCTTATAGAGAATGGGAAGAGCGTGTACTCGCTCCTATGAATCTCTTTCATAGAAGCCATAAAGAAGTGCAAAGCAAAGCATCTTTTACAGAAGAAAGCATCATGGCCAGAGAAGCGGAAAGATGGATAGTGCAGTCTTTGCAGAGCCAGCTTCCCAACCTGAGCTTAAACGATCTGAGAGATTGTACCTCCCTGATGGAGCCTTTACTGGAAAGAGAAGAGAATCGTGCCATAGTGGATAAAATCCGCAAAGAAGCAGAGAATAACATCCGTAAAGAATTCCAGCAAGACCTAAAAGACTTCATTAGCCGATGCGAACAATTGCAGACATCAGCAAATGTTTTTCAGGAGAAGAAACCCAAAGAAATAGACAAAAAAGAAGCTCTTGCTCAATGGGAACATTTTGCTGGTAGTGTGCTTACTCTGGAATACAGTGCCAAAAAATTCCCCAAAACAGAGCTATCTTTTGATGAAGTCACTCGCAAAATCTTGCATGAAGAGGCACCAGTACAATTTCAAAAAGCACTGGAAAGCTGGATAGGCGTTATGGTAAAGAAAAATCTTCTCAGCAGAATCCTTTGCAAAGAAATGCTTTACACTATAGAAACGGTACGCGTTATCCTGGAAAGGCCAGAAGCTTTCCGCTCCTTGAGCCAGCATATAGAAAAATTTAGGGAAAACCTGAAGAAAAAAAGATTCTTTGCTATCGGTGCTGCATGCCTTTGCTTTGTCTTATTGCTTTTGTACTCAGCGTTTTTGTACCACAGGCATCTTATAGAAAGAGAAATCTATGAAATACAGACATGGGCAAAGCAAAATCCAGAAAAATATGAGGAAATAGCAAAGCAATGGGACAATATTCTATCCTATCCGCCCTTCTTGATTCCTTCTGAAGACTGGCAACTGGCAGCCAGAAAAAAAATGGTCTATCTTAAGCTGGAAGAATTCCACCAGACAGAAGAGAAGCTTTTCTATGATGCTCTTTCTCAAGAAGAGATAAAAATTGTTTCCAAAAGACTGATCGCCTTGAGCCAGAGCAATCCAGAAGAGGAAATCCAGGTTCCTTTGCAAAAGCTTCTTTTAGAATGGAAAGCATACGAATTTTTGGTCAAAAAAAGGGATGAAAAAACCGATAAAGCATCTTTAGATCAGGAATGGCAAGAACTGGAAAAATGGGAAGACAGCTTCAAAAAAAATACCCCTTTTTTCCAAAGCAGACTCATGCAAAAAATAAGGCGGAAAGAAGATAAATAAATTTTTTCTTGCATTTTAAGCCCTAATTCCTAATATTATAAAGAGCTTAGATTTCAAAACAGAGCAACAACCGCCAAATCGAACAGACCCTGCTTTGCAGGGCTGCTCATTTGGCATGGGCGTAATATAGTGAAAATTGTAGCCGCAGGGTTGCGCCAAAAAAGACGTGTATACTCAAAAGCCAAACGCCAGCGCAATCCCTGCGTCTTTTGCAATAAGCGCAGGTTTGGGCTGGCCTTGTTATATACGGCCCTAACCTGCGGTTACAACCATTGCTATAAAAACAATTCTTGTTTAACACGTATAAATATATAAAATGCGAGATAGAAATAATTATAGAAAGGAAAAAAATAATGAGTAGTACCTATTCTCCCAAAGAGATAGAAAGCAAGTGGTATACATATTGGGAGAACAACAAACATTTTCATTCTGTGCCTGATTCGCGTCCTCCTTACACAATCGTGATCCCACCGCCTAACATTACAGGTGCACTTCATTTAGGACATGCTTTGAACAATACTATCCAGGATGTCTTGGTTCGATACCACAGGATGAACGGATACAATGCCTGTTGGATTCCAGGAACGGATCATGCTGGGATTGCAACGCAATCTGTTGTGGAGAAGCGTCTTTATAAAGAAGAAAAAAAAACCCGTCATGATATTGGCAGAGAAGCCCTTTTAAAAAAAATCTGGGAATGGAAAGAAACCTATGGTAATAGAATCATTGACCAGTTGAAAAAATTAGGATGCTCCTGTGACTGGGATCGCACTTGCTTTACCATGAACGAGGCTCTTTCCAAAGCCGTGCGCTTTGTCTTTTTAGAGCTTTTCAAAGAAGGCCTTGTGTATCGTGGAAAACGATTGATTAACTGGTGTCCAGGTTGCAGAACCGCTCTTTCCGATGATGAACTGGTGCATAAAGATGTGCCGAGCTATATGTGGCAGATCAAATATCCTATTGAAAATAGCGAAGAATTTATCGTTGTAGCCACAACGCGTCCTGAAACCATGCTGGGAGATACTGCTGTCGCCGTGAATTCTCAAGATCCCAGATACCAAAATGTAATAGGAAAGAACTGCATCTTGCCTTTGATGGGAAGAAAGATTCCTATAGTCGCCGACGATATTCTGGCTGATCCTGGCAAAGGAACAGGAGCAGTCAAGGTTACACCAGGACATGATCCTAATGACTATGGCTGTGGGTTGCGTAACCATCTGCCCATGATCAATATTCTGAAAGAAGATGGCACTCTGAATGAAAACGCAGGAACCTATCAGGGGCTTTCCGTGCAAAAAGCAAGGGCCAAAGTCCTTGAGGATTTAGAAGCACTGGGACTTTTAGGAAAAAAAGAAGAGATCGTGCATCCTGTGGCTCATTGCTATAGAAGCGAAGACATTGTCGAGCCTTATCTATCGGATCAGTGGTTTGTGAAAATGGCTCCTCTTGTGGAAATGGCTAAAGCCGCTGCCAGCTCTGGAGAGGTGACATTCTTTCCTGCTCGCCGCCTGGACGATTATATGCACTGGCTGGAGCACACTCCTGATTGGTGTATTTCTCGCCAGATATGGTGGGGACATCGCATTCCTATCTGGTATTGTGTTGACTGTAATCCTGAAATTCAGTTAAACGAAAAAGGAGAGCCACAAACCATACCCGTGAGTGCAAGTCCTATATTGCCTGATAGCAAAGATCATCATAGCGTTCCTGAAAAATGCCCTAAATGTTCAGGAAAACGCCTTGTGCAGGACCCTGATGTTCTGGACACATGGTTCTCCTCGCAGTTGTGGCCTTTGACCACATTAGGATGGCCTGAAATGACAGAGGATCTCAAGTACTATTATCCTACAAGCGTTCTGGTTACAGGAAAAGAAATCATAGCCCTTTGGGTAGCCAGAATGGTCATGATGGGCATGAAGTACATGGACAAAAAGCCTTTCTCTCATGTTTTCATCAACAGTACCATCCAGGACGAGCATGGGGATATCATGTCTAAATCCAGGGGAAATGGATTTGATCCTGTGAAGATGATCGAAGGCGGAACAGACAAGATCGAAGCTGTCAGAGCCTTGGAAAAAGTTCCTGCCAGACGTATAGAACACTATCCTGTGTATGGCTCGGATGCTTTACGATTTGCCCTTATGGCAATGATTCTAGGGCAGTGTCAGGATATAAGAATTTTGGTGCAAAGAACACCTAGAAAAACAAAGGGCGAAGAGCTTCCAGAATATGATGTGGAAATACCTTTGTTTGAAGAAGGCAAAAGATTCTGCAACAAGATATGGCAGGCATCTCATGGTGTCATCTTCAAAAATTGCGAAAACCTGGAATTGAGCTACGAGATTGGTTCTGCCCTGGAAGACCAATGGTTATGCGATAAAATGCACCATCTCATAGAAGACTGTCGTCAGGCAATGAGTAGCTACCGTATAGGCGAAATGTGCAATATGCTCTATCATTTCTTCTGGGATGATCTTTGCTCCTGGTATCTGGAAGTGGTCAAACCCAGACTTTGGGGAGAGCAAGGCGAAGAGAGCAAAAAATGTGCTCAGAGTCTTTTAGCCAGGACGCTTTCTGCCTTCTTGCGTATGATGCACCCTATTATGCCTTTCGTTACAGAAGAACTCTGGCAGGATTTGCAATCACTTTTGCCTGAAAAATATAAAAGCAAAGAGGCCTGCATCGTTTCTCAATGGCCGAAAGCAGAAGAATATCCAATGTATGGTAAAACAGTAGAGCTTGTGGAGCTATCGAGAGAAATCGTTTCTGCTATCAACAATATCCGCGCAGAGCAAAAGCTCAAACCAGGAGATAAGATTCCTCTGGCTATTTTTACAGGAAGCGAGGCTCAACAGCTCGCGGATATGGCAGTCACATTCCCTGGAATCAGTAAGCTGACTAAAGTGGAAAAAATCCAGGCTCAGGCAAATTTAGACAAACCTGCTCATGCTGCAGTACGTATTGTAAAGAACGTGGTTGTCTATATCCCTCTGGAAGGCCTCATTGATTTTGAAAAAGAAAAAGAAAAACTGCTTAAGGAAATGGAAAAACTCCAAAAGCAGATCATGCAGTTGGAGCAAAAGCTGGCGAATGTTGACTATACAAGCAAGGCACCTGCTCATGTAATCCAGAGAGACAAAGACCGACTGGAAGAATGGAAAAAACAGTATTCCCAATGGGAAGAAGAAAAAAAAGGATTTTAGCATCAAAAAACCTGGGGCGAAGCACAGGCATCGCCCTAGGGCAATCAAAAGAGAGAATCTATGAAAGAAAAAATTAAGCTAGTGGATGGAAATATTTGGGAATTGGATCTGGAAGCTATCCTTTGCCACGCCAACACAGAATTAGAGCCAGAAGAAGAAACCACCAAAAAAATTATGGAAAAGGGTGGCGATGACATTCAGAGAGAATGCAACAAATCTACGAATTTGCAGAAAGGCAAAGCCATTATAACATGCGGAGGAAAGCTCCCGATTCAATATGTCATTCATGTTATTCTAAATGAAGCTGGTGGGATGGCCGATGAAGATATACTTATGATTGGAATGAAAGAAGCTTTGAATCTGGCAAAAGAAAAACAGATAAAACATCTAGGCATCCCTATGATTGGGCAATCCACAGAAGTCCCTGTCAAAAGAGCAGCAGAGCTTATCCTTACAGAGGTCAAAAAGCACATAGAAGGAGAAACCAGCATAGAAATTGTAACATTTGTTGCGAACGACTTCTATTCTTATGATGCTTTTGAAGAAGGAATACGGCAACTATAATGCATCTTAGCAAAGAAGAAAAAGAAATTTTAGAAGGCGCACAAGGTATTGCAAAGCAAAAAGCCATGGAAATTCTAGTGGCTTTAGGCAATATCTATGAAGCAGAGAATTTGATTCCAGTGACCAGTGTCCAGGTATCTGGGGTCTCCTATAAAAATCTTGGCGACGCTGGTCTGGAATTTTTACAGGATTGGGCAGAGAGTGGTGGAAGAATCCAGGTTCCGACGACCCTGAATCCAGCAGGAATGGATCTGGATCAATGGCGTGAATTGGGCTTTCCAGAAAATTTCGCGCAAAAACAGCTTCAGGTTATATCTTGTTTCCGCAATTTCACTATCCCCCCTCTTTGCTCCTGTACTCCTTATCTTGCAGGCAATCTTCCCCTTTTTGGACAGCATCTTGCCTGGGCAGAAAGCTCTGCTGTTTCTTTTGCCAACTCCGTTTTGGGGGCAAGGAGCAATCGGGAAGGTGGGCCTTCGGCTTTAGCTTCTGCTATCATAGGAAAAACAGCGAATTACGGTCTGCATCTGGAAAGAAACCGCAAAGCCCAATATCTGATCAACGTAAAATGTCCTTTGCTGAATGAAGCAGACTATGGAGCACTAGGCTATCTTACAGGGAAAAGAGTCGGTGCAGGGATTCCTTATTTTAGGGGAATTTCTGTGCATCCTGGTCTGGATTATCTCAAGGCATTAGGAGCTGCTATGGCTGCGAGTGGAGCAGTAGCCTTATACCATATAGAAAACGTAACGCCAGAAGCTAAAATGTACAATATGCTTCTGGATACGCATGAAACCATAGAAATCCATAACCTTGCCGAGGGCTATGAAAGTCTCAATTCTTCCATAACGGATATAGATATGGTTTCCCTGGGATGCCCTCATGCTTCCTGGGAAGAAATATGCCAGATCGCTTCTTTTCTGGAAGGAAAGAAGGTCAAGACAAGATTGTGGATCACCACAGCGTCAACCATCGCCTCTCTTGCTAGAAGATGTGGGCTGGAAAAAAAGATCCAGGATGCTGGTGCCTTCCTCGTAAGCGATACCTGTATGATTGTCGCCCCTATCCAGGATTTAGGAATACGATCTCTGGCAACCAATTCTGCGAAGGCAGCCTGCTATGCTCCGAGCCACTGCGGTGTTCATGTGCGTTACGGCAACCTAACCCAATGCCTTAATGCAGCGATAGAAGGGAGATTCCATTCATGAAAGGCAGAATCATCAAGGCTGGCATAGCTAAGGCTGAGGCTCTGGTATCTCCTGAGCCTGTCGGCTTTTTTGGCTATGTAGACCCCGATACAGGCATTGTTATAGAAAAAGGACACCCGCTTTACGGCATATCGATTGCAGGAAAAATTTTGATTTTTCCCACTGGCAAAGGTAGTACAGTAGGCTCTTATACTCTCTATCGCTTGAAAAAAAATAATAAAGCCCCTGCAGGAATCATAGTTGCTAAAAGCGAGCCTATTATCGCAGTAGGTGCCATCATCTCCTCTATCCCAATGCTAGACCAGATAGACATTTCCCAATTCAAGACAGGCGATATTGTACAAATTTGCCATGATGAAGTGGAAATATTCTGCGAACGGGCATAATTTAAAATTTTACCACAGAGGCTCAGAGAACACAGAAAAGAAGCAGAGGGCGTTGCATCCGTGAGCCTGGCCGTATGGCCACGCTTACGCTCACGGTACTCCTGCTTAAGTTGACAGTATTATGGGCTGGGCATCGGTCCAAAATGATGTAGGGTTCGATTGACAATTTAGGAATCGGAATTAAATAAGTTCCCTATTTAGACGATAAAGATAACGATTAAGATTAAGATTAAGATTAAGAATCGTAGTCCGATTCGTTATCATTATCTTAATCTTAATCGTTATCGAAATTTTTGTGATTTCCCTTTAATTTAGGGATACACAGAAGTAAAATTTACATAACAAGCTGTCTTGTATTCAATTAAAAAAGTATTGTCAATTCAGCTTTTCGTTAATTCTTGATTTTCATTATTTCAAAATGAGTTATATCAATATAATAATAGTTTTTCAACTAACACAAGTCGTAATTTTGATAACTCGTTATCAACTTAGCGAACGGCACGTAATTATAAAGGATTTAGATAAAGAGAACGATAATGATAAGGATAACGAAAAAGATCTATCAGGACTTTTTACACAAACGTCAAGCTTTTCAACTGGCACAACCCTAGCGTAATATTACTCCATGACACAATGTAACATTATCAAACTACCTCAAGGCTCTGTCCGTAGCATAGTAGATTTTCGCCCTTTCCCGATAGGTATCTCCCCCTGAGCTGCTCGTTCTTGTGTTCAGAATTTTCCAATACACCATGCCATTGTCCAGAAATTCCTTGAATAGCTCGCCTTTTCTCGTGTTGGGATCGCGGTTGAAGCAAAGGAGTTCCTGGATTTCCTGTGTCATGGCATGGTGTCTTACGTAGTAGAAATGCCCCAGGAAGGTCATCTTTAAGTCCGTCGCATCCAGGGTATCCATGCCTGCGAGGACAACAGGTCGCTCTTTGATTTCTCCTAGTCTGGGATATTGGTGTATCTGGCTGGAAAGAAGCAAGGCGCGGTCTGTGTAGGAAGTATATAGCGTAAAGCGTTCCGCTTTGCCTCGTATTTTGGGGAAGATTCTGTTGCAAAAAACGCCTGCGTCCACATCAGGAGCAGCAAAAATAATCTGTCCTAGAGGCAGAGTATGCATTCCCTGGAGAGCAATCCTTTCCAGGCCATAGCATAGAACCCGATTTCCCATGCTTTGCGCCAGAATATGGATTTTTTTAGGCTGGATTTTTTGAGACAGGGTGAGAAGAAATTCTTCAAAGTGGGGAACTGTCCAATCAACATTGTTTTCATCGCCAGTGTACCAGAAGCTATTCAAGGACGGCCAGCAATAAGCAATTACGGCTATCTTGAGGCCTAAGTTCTGATCCAGTTGCGCTGCTGTCCGAATCGCGCTGTCAAAGCTATTGCAAAACCCATGTATATAAACAAACACCGTAAAGTCCGAACCCAAGTCCCGATTCATTTCTTGCAAGATGCCCTCGATTGGCATCCTTGTTTTTGCGGATATAGGGAATTTCTGGCTATTCTCTCCCGAAAGATGCACCTGGCAGGTTCCCCAATGCAAAGAACCATCGCCTCTATCGTCTGCATAGCCAGAAATTTTTTCCCCCTGCAAAGGAGGCAAGACTCTTTCTAATTTTTTTTTTCAAAGTATATTTTGGCCCAATGATCTTTGTAATCGCATTTTTCTTGCCCCTGTCCTCCTGTGCGCAGCTTCATGTCTATCAAAGTGGAGTTCACCTGGCTGCCCGAAAGAGTAAGAACCATGCTGCCCTGGATGCGAACGATGCCATCGGCATTTTCCAGCTTTACCTTTGTGTTGGAGAGCTTCACACCAAGATCGCTGATATTTTCCTGCCACTGGATAGGGATTTCTTCAAAAAGGTACATATCACGGCTAAAAGGATAGACGAACTTCTCTTCCTTGTCCCACCATAGCCAGTTGTATTTCTTGAGAGTAAGTTGTATCCTCATATCCACAAACCAGGTCTTTTTCTTGGCCTCTTCGCAATTCTTGATTTCATCGTAGATTTCCAGAAGCTTGATATACCATTTGTCTCCCCAGTCTTTTTTTCTTTCTTCGGAGATCGCATCTTTTTCCTGATCTTCAAGTGTCAGGAGAGTTTCCCAGAGTCCATCTAGTTTCGCAGAATAAGGGCTGAGATTGGCTATTTTTGTTTTAAGATATTGTAACTGAGGAGGCTTGAGTCCCATCTCTGCATACTTTTCTTCGTATTCAGGTCTTTTTTTAATCGCTTCCAGCATTTCAGGTTTTAGCTTCAAGCCTTTTTGAACAGTCAGATGAGTCAGTTCCATCATAGGGTTGTCAATGGAATAGATTTCTTCAGGAAAACATTGGTCAAACAGCATACGAGCCAGACGATAGGCTTTATATTCGTCTAGGGCAGAGTCTCTGTGCTTGCTCTGGATTCGATCTACGTAAGCCTGGAGTTTCTCTTTTTCCTGCCTTATCACAAAACAATAAGGATAGGAAGAAGACGAGATTTTCCATGCAGATGTTCCCATATCGCTTATGCTGGCATTCCTGATATCATGACCCGAAAGCAGAAACATGTCCTGGATTCCCTGCCAGTTTTTCCTTTTCAGACTCTCCACGACATTCCCAGGCAAAACAAAACTTTCTTTCAAAAGCAAGTCTCTGGTCTTTTCGTTCAGATTGCTCCACGGATAGCCTGTTTCCTGATAAAAAAGAGCCAGACTTTGCAATATCCCTTGCTTAGGAAAAAGAATCTGGTTCAATTCCTGAACCACGTCCTGGATCAATTCCACAGAAGGATTTCTCTGTGCACTGCATTCCTGTATCTTTTTCTGAAGCCCATCAGAAAAATTTTTCACCAGATATTTCGAGGCACTGCTCTTTTGCTCTTTCAATTGCTCCAAAAAATTCCTCGATCTCAGGATACTTTCTGGATGCAAAAGATAGGGCTGCGCCCATGCTTGAGATAAAGCCACCACAAAAACAAAAATCCCCAAAAACATCCGCATATTTTTCTCCTAAAAGCATTTTAAAGACCTAAAAGCGACTATTTGCATAAATTCAAAAGCGCATCCGCAGCAGAGGTGTAGCGTTTCAATATATCATTTTCTTTGCATTTTTGCAATTTATTAGCAACAATTTTCTTGTATCGTTCTATATCTATCTTGTCTCGATTATCCTGAGCGGTTTGCCACAGGCTTTGTGCCCAAAGATAGTACAAACCAGCAATGTGTGTGCGAACTTTTGTGCTGGCAAGAGGGAATTTCGCCAGAGCATCCTGGTATTGCCTTATCACAATTTCTTCTTTTCCCTTAGGAGCTTTTTCTGGCAAGCCCTGCTTGAGCATCTCCTCTTCCCATTCCTTTTCCAGCTTTGCCATATCTTTCTTCCAGCTTTCCTCTTTTTTAGGCAAAACTTCCAGAATCTCTTTTTCCAATGCCAGGAGAGCATCCAAGTTTTTATTTTGCACACTCGTTTCCCATTTTTTGAGCAATGCCTGCTTTTGCTCTTTGGAAATAGCCTCTTTATCAAGAGCAGAAGGACTCACCACAGGAGCGACAGGAACAGGATTCGCCAAAGGGGCAGGAGTGGCAGGGATAGATGCACTGCCATAGTAGACAGAAACCACAATACCCAAGATAGGGATAACAACAGCCGTCAGCCACATAAACCAATTGATCTGGTTGGAATTTTCGGACATATTTTTTTCCTTTTGCAATGCAAACCTTGTATTTGCAAAAAAAACCGAAAATGGTTTTCGCTTGCGCTACTAACCACTTCGGAATTGTATCCTTTGTCTGTATCTACTACCAACTACTGCTATTTTATAATTCTATTTCGTATTTTTCAAGAAATTTTTTGGGCTATCTTTTTCGTTATCATTATCGTCGTGTATGTTAAGCAATAATTGCTTGTCTTGCAATCGCCTGTACAGAGGCACTGAAATCATAAATTCAAAGAAATGGATTTGTAGCCGCAGGTTTTGGCCGTATAGAACAAGGCATACAGAAAAGAGCTGGCCAGTCCAAATCTGCGCCTTTTGCAATGGTTTCTAGCTGGATTGCAAAATATTTCAATACTTTCTTTATAACATAGTTTTACCAAAAAACAAACCAAATTTTCTTATTCTAGTGGAGTGTAAAATACTAAAAAATCAAAGCTCAATTAAAGTATATAGATAAATTTATCATTTTTTTTAAATATAAAATCTATGGAGTGAAAAGGCAGCGCAGTCCAACATTACTGCCTATGTCGTCATGACTCCCTTCGTCCCTGCCAACAGATTGACAACTAAGAGGACTGCCGCGCCACGAACCGCCACACAAAAGACGCGGAGAGCTATTTTGATATTCTAGGTCTACAATATTATCTCCTGAATCTTCCTGGTATTTATCCTGACACCACTCCCATACATTCCCATGAAAATCATAGCATCCCCACGCATTTGTATTGGGGAGGCTTCCGCAGGCGACTGTTTTTCCTCTATACACTCCTTTTGCACCTCTTGTATGGGGAGGATAATGCCCATCATAGTTCACCTGGTCTGGGGTGGCGTTTTCTCCCAGATTAAAAGGTGTCGTTGTGCCTGCTCTGCAGGCATACTCCCATTGCTCTTCTGCCAATAGCTTGAACCCTGTTTTCTTACAAAATTCCTGACAATCGTTCCACGATACACACTCTACTGGCGCATTGCTTCCTGAATCTTTGAAATACGATGGATTATTTCCCATAACCGCTTGCCACTGGGCCTGGGTCACTTCGTATTTGCCCACATAGAAAGCTTTGCTGATAATGACGTTATGCCTTTTTTCACCAGTGCCTTTATCCTTTTCTTCTTGAGGAGACCCCATCCAGAATCTTCCTGGCGGAATCAGGCGCATGACTATTCCTGAAATGGTCTTCTCTACAGGGATACCTTTAGATTGAGCATAGCTATTTTGGTACAAACTTGCCAGGGTAATCTGCTTTTCTGCGGTTAGATTGCACCATGCCTGATCGCTCATATCCAAAATCCACGTTCCATTATGATAAAAATAGGGTAAAGGTAAAATTTCAACCTCTATCTTTAAACTCCCTGTACTACCCTGGCAGTTCAGGAGATACTCGCTAGATTTTTGGGTAGTTTTGATCTCGATAGAATCTTGCACTTTGTTGTAGCTATCTTCTAGCTTTGCCATTCCCACTAGCTTCAATCTGCCTTTTTCTTCTATTTCCAGAGACAAAGACTTTATCGAAAGCTGGACTACATCCGCAGAGCAGCTCCATTGCAAATTTTGGAGTTCCCCTTTCTTGAATCCATAAAAAAATGTTTTTCTTCCACTATTTCTGTCTTCGCCATTTATCCATCCGTTTCCGCAATCGTAGACATTGGCTGACAGGGTAATCGTTACAGAATACATGATGCTCTCCTCAGGCATACTCGTCTCGATTTCTTCTTGGATTTTTTTTTCTATACGCGGAGAGGGAATCATCACAGGAGGCGAAACAAGGGATTCTGAAATGAGATTCTGGATTGTGCATTGCATTGGCTTGGAGTCATAGAGTCTGTGATCTTCTTTTCTGCTGGCAGAAGCTACGATTGTATAGGGATTGTTGGGGAAGTCCATTGTATCCAGTATAGCTTCCCATTTTGTACCCTTTTTTTCGGCAAAAATGTCTTTTCCCTGGATTGTAATCCATACTTCTTCTGGCTCAGGACTGACTTCCATAGAAAATGCCACCTTCCCTCCCAGTTGCCATTGCTGTTTTCTATTGCTAACTTGCTTGTCTACTGTGCTTTTCATTCCAGATATTTTCTCTGGCATAGCTTTTATGTCCAAAGGGGGTAAAAAATAAAAGTCCTTGTTCAGCTTATCTTTGAAGTCTATGTTTTGGGTTTTGGAAAGCCTTGTCCCGATTTCTCTCATCAATGTGGTGACGGTCATGTCTTCTTTTACAAGCTCAGCAAAGCTTTCCGCAAAGATCGTATGGTTATAAGCTGCTTCTCCTGGGCTTGTTGTGTAGGCCACAAACATCCCTTCTATTTCTGGTGCCTGGATGGATTCTACCTGGATGGATTCTGCCTGGCCCATCTCCCCAAACAAAGCGTCTCCATTTTTTCGACATGCGTTTAAAATCAATATATTCACTCTTTTGTCTCGTGTGTCCAAACGATTAACGATGTAATCCGTTGGCAGTGCTATTTTTTTCAATAAAACATCTTTCAAACATTTTTTCACCTCTACTGCTATTTCACCTTCAGAAGGCTGTATTTTTTTCTGTCTTAAAATCGCTTGTTTTAACATATCTACTTTGTCTTCGTCATCTAAGCTCTTTTCAAAATCCTTCGCCAAACTGCCTGGCATATCCAGAGGCAAGAGATATTGCTTCGAGTCTACCTGAATCCCATGCCCTGCATAGTAGACCAATACCACTTTGGGCTTTTTACTTTGCATTTCCTGGATAAAATTGTCTACCTTGTCCTTCATCTCTTGGATTTTCATATCTTGCCCCAAAAAGATGCTAAAGCCTACATACTCCAGGGCTTTCTTCATAATCTCAATGTCTTTCGATACATTCTCCAGCCTGCCATGATGGGATTTATACTCTCTATTTCCCAGAATCAATGCCATTTTCTCCTGCGCATTCAGGAATATGGCAGCCAAAAACAGCAAAAGTACCATTTTCTTTTTCATAACACATTCCCCTTATATAACTTAGTTAGTTGCCAGAACAGGCAGCCTTTTAATTAAGTTTGATTCTTAGAGCAGTAAATTTTCTAGAAACATCATAATTTTTTTTATCTTTATCTTAAAAAACTAAAAAAATTGCTATTTTTTTAGTTACTTTTATCCAAAAGACATACATGAAAAATATCTTCTCCAAGAGATATATAAAAACCTATGACTGTCCCTAAGGATAAACGTGCTATCTCATATTTTTTGTTCTGATTTTCTCCTCTATAGAGTTGCTTATATGTTTCATCAGGCATGGTTGTGTTGATGCTTGAGAGAAGCATTTTCAATATCTCTATCTTATCTGTATTGAATTCATATTCTGCAGTATTCTCAGTATTAGAGAAAGAAATCATCTGTTGGACATAACGTCGGGCAACATTGGCTGCTGTAACCAATAGCATATCAGAATGGGAGAACAAATCTAGCATGATGAACCTGTTATCATTCTGAAACATATATAATCCTATAATTTTATTTCCAGAATTTTCTACTATTTTTTTGTATAATTCTCTTTCTGATCGCATCTGTATATTTTGAATTCTTTCTTTATCTTGATCTTTTCGGTCACTTTTCCCTAGAATCTCATTTAATTTTTCTGGATTTATATAGTATGCAGAGAGAAGGCTTTCTCCTTCTAATAAAGATACAAACTGCGTCGGATAAGCCTGCTGTATTTCTCTGATATTTAAACTAGTATATTCTTGTGCGATTTGATTATAAAATATATTTGCTGATGGTAATTCTCCACTTTTTAGATCATATATTTTATAAATATTTTCTTCTCTGCAGGGAAACTTTATAAAACATTCTATACCTTGCTGTTTAAATCTATTAGCTAATTCTCTAACTTTTTTTATCTCTTCTTGAAATATTCTATAAACTTCATTCTTATCAATTTCCATATTTTGAGTAAAAAAAGGTAGAGTATTAGAAATAAGAATAATGCTACGTTGTATTTCTTGTTGATACTGATCTTTTTCTTGTCTTAATATTTCCTGTGCTTTTTGCATAGCAGCATACGTATTGGTAAAGGCTAAATTTTCATGCAATATAATGCCTTTTCCATTCTCATATTTCCATTTTTCTTCTGTTTTAGCCTTAATGGAGTATATATCTTGTAGATTAATTTCTGATACCTTGCTTAGAGGAATCATGACATCTGCGTGGCTTGCGAATGTAACAATAGAAAAATAAACATTGGGCATATCTTTATATTGTTTTAGAATGCTTTCTAAAGAAATTTTTATATTTTGTATAGCATTTTTCATATTTAAAGAAATATCTACTAAAATACATGCATGAACGGTTTTTTGATTTTTTGGGGACACTTTTGTTACTCTTATAGATGATAAAAGCTCTATAAGACGGGAGAAAGAAAGCTCTTTGATGGTTTCTTTTTTTAGCTTCATGGCAATGATAGGACAAAATGTAGAATTAGATGGCCCCAAGAAAAAATCTTGGAAAAAAACCATTTTTTCTGTACTATTTATTTCATAAGAGTATCCATAAGGTATAAACAACCATTTATGGCTATCCCAACTTCTCAATATTATATTGTCATTTATTACGTCAAGTTGTATTTTGTTTTGCCTTCTGGCCTCTTGAAAATTCATGAAAGAAACATTGTATCTCTGGGCATTTTGCTGGTATATAAAGTATACCTGATAAGAGATTGTTCCTTGGTGCCATCCTAGCTCTATTTGGGTTCCCCACTGAGGTCTGTTTTCTAGAGATAAAACAGTTTTCCTGGGAAAATCTACAGTGAAACTTTGGGAAAATCCTGTGATAGAAAAACAAAATAGTATTAAACAAAAAATACGCACCATACCCTTTGGTCCTTTTCTAATTTTCGAATAAAGTAAAAATATCATAGATCGAATTGCCCTTAAGTTATTCTTTGAAATAAAGATAAAGTATCCCATCCCCTTCCTCTGCCTTGCAGACAAGGGGAAAAAATCCTCTATTAGATAACTATCGGATAAATGATATTCAAGAGTTGATTGTTATATTGTATCCACCATGAAGAACACCACTGAGAAAAATTATTTATAATACCATTCATGTATCGTGTTAAACAGGTTTATCCTGCCACTTCTGAGTTCGTCTGGAATAATGAGGGATTTGTCTACGTAGACTTCACCTATGGTTTTAAACATTTCTATAAAAGGAGGATCTTCCTGGCAGTACTGGAGTATTTTGGTTAGAGCGTCAATACGCCCTGCTATACCTGGTATATTTCGTAAATTTTTCAATTCTTCTTCCATTTCAGAAGAAGGGCGATACGCTCCATAGTTTTTCACCACGTCAATTTCTTCCATCGTGCTTAATCCCACAGTGCTAAAAGACCAATGGCATAAATCCCAGTCTCTATCGCTTAAAATGCTATTTCCTGCGCTTTTTTCAATTCTTTTTATCATATCATTAATGCTAATACTTTTTATTTTTATATTTATCCCTATTTTTCTTAAAGGAATAGCAATATATACTGTGATTTTGTCTGTTACATCTTTTTCTTCTCCAATCACATAGATTTTTAAAACCATCTGTTGACATGACTTTTTTAGCTGAATAATGCCATTGGATTCACTAGGAGCATAGCCTGCCTTGTAGAGTTCATCCATTGCAACCTTCTTGTTCCATCTTCCTTGAAATATTGTATTGATCATGGATGGAGTTAAGTGAATACCCCATAGAACTTCTTTGTGTTCCAGGTTTTTATCCTCGTAGCTATCTTGAAACAATGTGTTCAGGGCACGTCGGATAGTCTTTCCATTGTCTCCAGAAAAATACGCTTTTGTATTATTAAATATCAGGGCATGGTGGTTATTTGTATCAAAAGTATATAGTTTGTAGTCTTCCACTTCGCTCATCATGCCGCCAATCAAGGCTCTTAGAGTAGAGTTAGGATTCAAGATGAGATTGCACTGGCTGTTCTCCTGGAAATGCTTTGCTACTGTTTGCGGATCAGGCATCTTAGAAAATGCCTGTATCATAATTCTATTAATGTTATTGTTGCTGCTCTTAAATAGAGGGTGAGCATAATTCTTTTTCAGCATAATAAAAGTAACACTAGCCTGCTGTTGAAATCTTTGTACAGTATATCTGCCTGTTCCAATGGGCTTTGCAGTAGAATTGCCAGTAAAAGCATCACAACGTATGATAGGCATAGTAAATAGAGATGTAAAAACAGCCTGTTTCCTGGCAAACTGGATTCCAAAAGATCGCGCTCTCTGCTCTTTTGTCAGCAAAGTATGGAATAAATAGTTAGGAAGCTTGCCTGGTCTGATAAAAGATTCATATCCTGGCAATTTTCTACGCCTGACATATTCTTTTAAAAATACATAAAAAGCTTCAATATCATCAAGTAGAACGGGCTGTCCATCCGACCAAACAATATCTTTTCGCAGCATGAAATAGTAAGTCCATCTTTCATCTAAAAGTACAGATTGGAAGCGTTCTACCATGTTTGGTTTTAAAATATCTTGCATTTCGGGTATCCCTGATGTTACCTCTTGTTTAATGCTGCGAAGCAATAAACCATCATATATAAGGTTTGCAAGACGTTCTTCTGCCTGGTTCAGGCTACGGTCACGAGAATATGGATTCGTCAAAAAAATAGGCATATTTTCATAGTAGCCAATACAATCAGGCAAAGACTCTTGGGAATAGACGGCATTCCCAGAAAAGCAAGAAAAAACAGACAAAAAAATTAGACAATATTTAAACACAAAGTATCTCCTTCGTCATAATTCCTACCCAAAAAGTTCAGATACAAGTCTGTAGATTATTTTTTTAATCTATTATTCCCAATTATATTGCAGATAAAAAGATCCTTTTGAAAAAATCTTTTCATTCGTAGATATATAATAAAATATAAACGGATTTTTTCCTGGTTTTATATCATAAGGAAGATGGAAAGAGGTGATCTTCCCTATATCTGTAGTAATCTCATACAAAACCTTTTCTTCTTTACTCTTATTGTCTTGGCTCCAGGCTATGTATTTAATCTTTTCTTTTCCCTCAATCCAGGCAACAAAACCATTTTTACCTTTCACCCAGGCAACAAGCCAGGAGTGAGATGTTTTATGTAACAAAGGCAATTGTTTCCAGGAATGGATTTTTGTATTTCTATCTCCAAGGTATATACCTTCTTGGTCATAGAAAATTGTCACAGCATCTCCCAAAGACTGGATACTTTGCTCTTTAGGAGTTCTTCTTTGCTTGTATTGTTCAGGAATATATTCACCAGATTTACGCAATGAATCGGCTTCAATGCTATATTGCCCTTTTTCATCTCCATCTATGACATAAAGATTTTCAAGACGCTCATCTACTTTGCAAAAACCGATATGAGTGTGGATTGTATGAATTTTTTTCATATCGGCAAGTTTTATAATACAAGAATGCTGTGGGCAATAGTAGCTTTGTTTACCACTTCTTTCGGTGCATTCTCCAAAATGAGAGCAGCGATACAAGTGATTTTGACAAGATAGCCTAACATCATCAGTAGATCTTTGAACAACGATTTTGTTGCAAAAAGGACATTTATGATCAATACAATAGCTTTCATTCTCTAATCTAGGTTGATCGCAGCCTCCTGGAAAGGAGCAGAGATGAGCATTGCAATATTTTTTTCTAGTATCTTTAGAATTATCGCAGAGAATGAGAGGACAGGAATGCTCATTGCAATAGCTTTTTCTAGTATCTTTAGAGTTATCGCAGAGAGGACAGGAATGCTCATTGCAATAGCTTTTTCTAGTATCTTTAGAGTTATCGCAGAGAGGACAGGAATGCTCATTGCAATAGCTTTTATAGCTTTTATTGCTTTGCTTAGGCTTATAGCAGTTTTGAATAGGACAAGAGTGGTCATCGCAATAGCTTTTATTGCTTTGTTTAGGCTTATAGCAGTTTTGAATAGGACAAGAGTGGTCATCGCAATAGCTTTTGCCGTAAGCTTTAGGCTTATAGCAGTTTTGAATAGGACAAGAGTGGTCATCGCAATAGCTTTTG
>CALKWO010000076.1 GCA_938003875.1 uncultured bacterium | reverse complement strand
AATCGTTATCTTTATCGTCTAAATGGGGAACTTATTTAATTCCGATTCCTTATTGGGGTCGAATTGCTTACAATGATTTTTTGGCCCATTTTTCTATTTCCTTCATGTCAGATTGATAATCTTCCAGATCATAATCTCTTTCTATTTTTCGTTCTCCTAAAAAAATATGAAATGCAATTTTATCCATCTTGGCTAGCTTTCTGGCATTTCCAAAAGATAAAATACCTTCTTTATAGAGATGAATAGCAAGCTCTTTGCAGATTGTTTCTTCTGCATTTTTCATTGGCAGCTTTGCTTCCTGGAGAATGCTATAGGGAATTTCAATCAGTAAACTTTGGCTATTCATAAGTGCTGTCTCCTAAACAAACTTTTTAATCATCTATATTGTCCTGGAAATGAGCAATTTTGTTTGATTCGTTATAGGAAATTCTTTGGTTTCTCCCTTTTCTTCAGCAAATCGTCGGAGTTGCAGCATGAAATCCAGCCCTTGTAGCAGGTCGTTTCTGGAAAAAGCCATAAGAGGCGGACTCAAGAGAGGCAAGGAGAGAAAGACTATGGCTTTTTTCCTCGCTCTTGTGAGGGATACATTGAGCCTTTCTCTGGAATAGATGAATTCTCCTTCTTCGAGAGCATAATCAATATCCGATACTCCATAGCTGACCACAACGCATTCCCTCTCCTGCCCCTGCATCTTATTTACAGTATCCACCAGAGGAGCATAGCTCCATGCTCTGCGCTGGTAAAGTTGCTCCATGATTGCCTGTATCTGGACATGATGAGGGCTTACGATGAAAAGCCCGTCTTGCCAGAAAGCCTGATCGTCTTCATAGAGGCTATCTTTTACTTTCAGTCTTTCCCGCAGAGAGCAGGCAAGATCGCCCACAAGAGAAGCCTCCAATATATTTTGAGCTGTAGAGACTACGCCTTC
The DNA here is from genome assembly GCA_938003875.1 of uncultured bacterium. Taxonomy (GTDB): domain Bacteria; phylum Planctomycetota; class Uabimicrobiia; order Uabimicrobiales; family JABWCH01; genus JABWCH01. The sequence continues at coordinate 5,162 of CALKWO010000076.1, read as the reverse complement.
TGTTACTACAAGAACAAGCGGATAGTCAGGATGAAGTGCCCAATCCATCCATGTATCTTCTGCAGAGCGGAGAGGCTCATTTTCTAAAATTTTGACTTTTTTCGCAGGAGATGAATCCAAAATCTTTACTTTACTGACAGAAACTTTGCTTACAGGAGCTTTTTGTATTTGCTTTTCTTGCAAGACAATCTTCTGCTCTGCAATCGCCTGGTTGTAAGGCCGAAAATTTGTGCCATACAAAATTTGAGCAGGAAAGCGGCAAAGAGTCTCATTCATGCGGAAGCATTCTAAAAGCTGTGATGTATATTTTTGCTCTGGATCAGCCTCTTTGAGATAGGAAAATACTGAGTGAAATAGCCTGGAATCCATTGTTTCTGATGATTGTACCTTAGAGATAGGGCCTAACTGGCAGTCATCTCCTGCCAGAATGAATCTTCCTTTTGCAAAGTCCAGATGAGAAAGAGGGATACAGGCCTGAGCGATCTTCATCTGGCTTCCTTCATCCAAAATCACCACATCGAATTTTTCTCCGTCTTCCATGATGCCTGGATTGGCAATGGCAAAGACCGTTGCTCCTGCTATGTGGTGCGTATTCTCGCTACGGTACCAATTTTTTTGCTCTGCTACATGAGCAGGGAGTGTCTGTCCTTTCCACTCTCCTATTTTAGTAATTTCCAGGGAGGGAATCAGGTTTTCATAATTTTGTCTCAGCTTGTTGATGCTGGAGAGACAATTTTCTATCGCTGCATGAGTAAAAGCACTGACCAATACCTTGAGCTTTTTCCCCTCTTGCTCTGCAATGGCGGTAAGGGCTAGGACGGTAAGAGCCAGAAAGTGCGTTTTGCCCGTACCTGGAGGCCCCCAAATAAGCTGAAAGTTGGAATCCAGAATTCGCTGGAAAGCTTTTTTTTGAGAAGCAGTAAACCCAAATGGTTCTAAGAAAGAATGGAGCTTTGCTTCTGTTTTTAAAGATTTGGGGCGAGTTCTCTTTTCAAGACAAGCATGAGTATCTCTCAGGAACTCTGCGCAAAAATATTCCTTGTTTTCATCCAATTGGCTCAAAAAATTCAGGATTCTCTCCGAGGTAAAATCCGTATATCGTTTATGGAGAACATACCTTTTTTGTCCCTGCAACTCAGGAGAGCCTGTAGATGTGTGTATCTTGATAAAGATTTGTTTTTTCTTTCCCAGGACAGTGGCTTTCTCTATGCTGGCGAATGCCAGTCTATGTCTGGAAGGAGGCCAGCTTTGACGACGGTACCAGAAATCGGGAAAATTTCTTTGAATCTCTTCCCCTTCTTCATTTTTTTCTGTCAAGATCCAATCATTATAGCCAGATTCTGGTGTGATATGTTCTGATTCAGGCAATAAAAAAGCCTGCCATACATTTTTTTTGGTTTCCTGCTCTAATTCCAGAGCAATGGCATTGCCCGATTCCAGCCTTCGTGCAAGAGGCAAGGTATGAGCGGAATGGACTTCCAGATACTCCAGGGCTTCCTCGTATTGTGTAATGAAATAGAGCCTGGAAAACATACTGTCTTGAGGTTCTCCTCCTTCAGGCAGAAAGAATTTAGGAGGGTATAGATGCAGCCTATCGCCTAATTTTTCTCGTAGTCCAGCAAGGACACTAAACGTGGCTTTCATTCGTTTTTCCAGATCAATCTTGACTTCCTCGATGGCTTCCTGGATCTTCTCTTTGTCCCCTTCTTTCCAAGCTTGGTTCATGGAATCTGCTCTTAGCTGGTTGGAAAGAGGCAGGCATAGCTTGGGATTTTCATTGTATATGGAAGCGAATTTATCTGGCTTGAGCAAAATACTGGCATCCTTTAGCCTGTAGCTTACTGGTATAGGAAGTGCCACGCTGCTTTTCAGCACATCGTTTACAACAATGATGGGAAGCGGAATCTCTGATCCCTTTGCACGATGGGAATCCTCTGGATTCCTGGATTGAAAATAAAAGAATAAAGAAAGAAATTGCCTGGCCTTTTCGCTTTCTTCAAGGGCTTTGAGCCAGATTTTATCCAGAAGATCACGCTCAAAAGAATAGTATGTATAGCATTGCAGCGTCTTCTTTTGCATAAAATCTTTCTGTTCCAGATTGTGCTTATGAACGGATCTCATGATTTCTTCCAGCCTGGCAAAAAACTGATAGATCACATGATTGCCTGCCTCTTCCGTGTCATTTTCTGAAACAATAGTCCAGGGCGAACTCTGTCCATGGATTTCTTTCCCTCCATGCACATGGATGCCAGCCGCAAAGATTTGTCCTGTAAGGGGATCTTCCTGAAGGGTCAGCACGATTCCAATATGCTGTCCCTTAGGAAGAGAAAGACAAGGATTGGAATATAGTATAGCGTCTTTTTGTTTAAAGGATTGCAACTGTGCCTGAAGTTCTTGCTTGTGTTCGCTTAAAAAAGGACAATTTCTCAGCTTATCTTTTTCTTTATTTTCCAAGAAAGATTCAAAAGCGTCCAGAGAAGTGGCCTTAATATCCAGATTGTTGAGAAAGGCCCTTGCCTTGCAGGGAAAATGGGCCAGGAGAGACACGTCTTTTGTTTCTTCTGCTTCTTCTCTGCAATGCCCATAGTATTCACACCATTCGCACTTTGGTTTTAGTCCCCAGGGTGCAGCACTGGCAGGTTGAAGTAGGATTTTGGGCAGCTTGTTGCGCAAAAAATTTTCAAAAGGAGGCAAAAGATGAGAGATAGAGAATTTTTCTGGCTGATCTTGCTCAAAGAGCCATATAGAACAATTTTCCATATCAATCTTGCACTGATGGATTTTTTCCTGCTCCAGAATATCCCTTAAGATAAGGGTATACAGCGTAGCCTGCACACAATGGCTGAACTTGGTTGCATGGCTTGCCTTGATATCTGTAACCTGAAGAAAATAGTCATCTTTGGAATTTTCTACAATAGCGATAAGATCAGGGCGGCAGGGATTCAAATGTATCTCGGATTCCTGGAAACCATAGCGATTGTAAAACTGGATGGGAGGATTGAGCTGGGACTGGTACAGGTATAAACCAGATTTGGGCTTGCGCAGAGTGGAGACAGTTTTTTTATAAGGCAATATTCTACTGTAAAGCCTTTTGTCTTCTTTCTCTGGGCCTACCAGAACACGATCTTTCAGGATCTCCCGAACTACTTTTTCCTCCCATGCTCTTCCTGTTTCGATGACAGCTTCAGCAAGAGGATTTTGTAAAGGCACTGGATCAGGAACCCCCTCTTGTTTTCTTCTTTCTTCTGGGGTAGAAGAATATCTCAGCATTCTTTCACAATCCAGAGAAAAAAATTTCCCCAGAAGCGAAGGATTCAGTTGCATGGATGCAGGCATTGTTTCTTTTTAATCCTTTCTTGAAATTTTTAAAATACGCGTTAAGTTTTAAAAGCTTGTTTTGCAATAGATTGTAGCCGCAGGGTTGCGCCGAAAAAGTCATGTTTTCTCAAAAGCCTAACACAAGCGCAATCCCTGCGTCTTTCCTCAGACCAGAAAGTGCTTCATCAATAAACTAAGCTTAATAGGTATAGAATTAGGCCAATTCCATAGATCATGAGCGTGGGAATATGTAAAATATAATCCCAATCCCTAGAAACACAATGAGAATAGAAGCTGGTTCGGGTATGGTTCCTGTTACACTGGTAACACCATCAAGATACACATTTTGCATTTCTGTTGCATTGAGGGAACGATTCCAGATGGCTGCCTCATCCATCTTTCCCTTATAAATATAATAGCCATCTCTGGCATTTTGGATACGATAGGAGCCTAAGACCAGTTCCGATCCATTTACTGGGTTAGTGGATGTGCATGTCCCCGAAGTTACAAAGACTCCGTCCATATAGATGGACAAAGTAGTTCCCGACTTGACATAACCATAGTGATGCCATTCGCCTGCTGTAATCGTGGGATAATCTAGTATCAGACTGTTGTAGCGAGCACGAAAACGGTTATAGCCTAAGTCCATATGAATCTTCCAGCCCTGATCGCTTGCAATGTCTGTAGAAATCAAGCCTGTATAGATGCCTACTGTTTCTGGCCTTGCCCAGATTCCTACGCTGAAATCACCCGATGTATAGCTTAACCTTCCTGCATGATTTACAATCACATAGTCATTAGATCCATCAAATTGTAAAGCATTGTTCGTACCAGAAGCAACCCATCCGCTAGGGGATGCCATATTATATAGAGTACCATTATTCAAGCCTGTAGAATCCAGCATTGTCGAGCCAGAACTCTGGCCCATACTCCAATAAGCAGCAAGGTTCCCTGAATAAGGAATTGCCTGCAAAATTGTACTCATAAATAAAAAAAGGAAAAGAATTCGCATATTTTTTCCTCCTTATTGAATGGATTGTATTTAAAAAATACAAAAATTTTCCAACTTTCCATGGATTTCCCAAACTAATTCACAAAAAAAATTATACTAAGCTTAAACCCATATATCAAGAAAAATTAGTATATTATGAGGCACGAAATCTAAAATTATATGCTTGACAGAGTAAAATTTTTTTGATATACTAAATTAGTAGTTTAGTAATTTACTAATTTAGTAAAGGAAAACAGAATGGAAAACAAAATTCCAACATCATTAAAACACAAACCTGTGATTGTTTCGGAAAATTATGAAAAAGTAGATGGTAGATATGCCTATGGAAGCGATGCAAAAGGTCTTTCCTTGGGGCTGGCACAATGGAATGACAGAGGAAAAGTCGATATTTCTGCAAAAGTCTGGAGACATACTGGAGAAAAATGGTCAAGACAATCAGAAGAATTGCCTTTGCACAGAGTGCTGGACCTTGCCATTATGATTTGCAGAGCCAGGCAGTATTTTTCTGAAAACTATCAGATGGAAAAGCTTTACGATCCAAAGAAACCAGTCATAGATAGAATTCCTTTGCAGGGAGATGCCATGACTGTTGCTGTTTCTACAGACAATGAAAAAATAGATGAGGATATCAGGCTATTCCGTCAACAATTGAGCAACGACGATGAACTCATAGGAGAAAGATTGCGCAGACTTTCGAGCATTTTGAAAGAAATAGGATATTAGCTACAAATGACGGCCACGTCTAGGTCATACGTGCTAAGTTTTAAAATTTTGTCTTGCAACAGATTGTAGCCGCAGGGTTGCGCCGAAAAAGTCATGTCTGCTCAAAAGC
>CALKWO010000075.1 GCA_938003875.1 uncultured bacterium | reverse complement strand
TTAAGATTAAGATTAAGATTAAGACAAAACTATAATTTCCTATACAGTAAATTATTTACGACTTTTTACACAAGCCTCATTTTTACTTAATACAAACAGATCTTACCTGGGCAATGTTAGTATGACCAGAAAAGACTTTCAGTATTCCATCTTGTTTCAGAGTGGTCATTCCTTCTTGCATGGACTGGGCTCGTATATTATCCACTGTGTCTTTGCGCTGGATCATTTTTTTGATAATATCGGACCCAATCAAAAGCTCATGAATGCCCATTCTTCCTTTATAGCCGCTTTCTCCACAAACCTGGCATCCTTCCGTGCGATAGAACTTCATGTCTTGTGTGTAAGGAATATTTTGTAAGGCAAACCAGTCTTTTCCAAATTCTTCTACAAGCTCGTTGTATAGCATTTCGTCAGGATGGAATTCTTTTTTGCATTCTTTACAAAGAGTACGAACCAATCTCTGGGCTAAAACGCCAATCAGAGCATCGGCAAAGTTAAAAGGGTCAATCCCAATATCCAGAAGACGAACTATGGTTTCAGGTGCGCTGTTGGTATGCAGCGTACTCAATACAAGATGTCCTGTTAAAGAAGCTTCTACACCAATGGCAGCAGTTTCATGATCTCTCATTTCACCTACCATGACTACATCAGGGTCGGCTCTTAAGAAGGCCCTCATCGCCATAGCAAAAGTATAGCCGATCTTGGACTGCACCTGTACTTGCCTTAAGCCTTCTTGGGTGATTTCCACAGGATCTTCCGCTGTCCAGATTTTTCTTTCTGGTTTATTGATAAAGCCTAGAGCAGAGTGCAAGCTTGTTGTCTTCCCTGATCCTGTTGGCCCTACAACAAGAATAATCCCATAGGGCATAGCAAGCATTTTCTGGAATTCTGTAAAATTTCTTTTGGTCATGCCGATTTTATCGAGCGGTATAGGCTTGCTTGCAGCCAGAATACGCATGACAACATCTTCCATGCCTCCCACTGTAGGTAAAGTAGCAACGCGTAGCTCAATATCAGGGCCGCCAAATTTTTTCATCTGGATTTTACCATCCTGGGGCTTTCTTTTTTCTGCAATGTCTAAGTTTGCCATAATTTTAATACGAGAAACAATCGGGCGACGCAGGTATCCAGGAAGCTTTTGTAAAATACGGCAATGTCCATCGACTCGTGTGCGAATCATTACTTCTTTACCTATGAAAGGCTCAATATGAATATCAGATGCTCCAATTTTGTGAGCTTCAGCAATGATCTGATTTACAAGCATGATTACGCCACTGTCTTCTTCCATTTTGTCATCTTCTTGGGCGGCTTCGGGTTCTGGAGCTTCCATTGTGCTAAGAAGATCCTGAAATTTGGCACTCTTTTCTGACTCTTTTTTGACGGTTTCCGCACCTAGAAAATAGTTGATGGTTTTCAGGATTTCTTCGGCGGTAGAAACCATGAAATCGTAGCTCAAACCAGGGAATTGTCTTTTTATAGAGTCGAGTTGTTCCAGGTTTTGTGGATTTTCCATCACGATCCAGATTTTATTTTCTTCTTTTTTTAAAGGAAACCAAAGATTATTTCTTAAATAGTTTGCCTCTACTTTAGCTAACAGATCCGCTGGAACAGCGATACCTTGCTTAAATTCAAAATAAGGTATTCGATAGAAATGGCTCAAGGCCCTTCCTATATCTTCTTTCCTGACTTTAAATTTTTCCATTAAAATGCTGGAAACGGCTTTTCCCGCTTCTCTTGCAATCAAGATCGCCTGCTCGATTTCTTTGGGCACCAAAATATTTTCGACCAAAAGCAAATCGTATTTAGAAAGCTGTTTTTTTTGAATGCGTTTTTGGTTATTGAAAGCAATGGCAAGGGTTTCTGCTAGTTCTGTCACTCCATGAGCATCTTCTATCAAAAAAGAATCGCCTGTCTTTTTATTGATAAGCTGGATAACACCCATCAGCCGATTGTTGAAAAGAATAGGGGCAGCCAGCATTTGGCGTGTTCGAAAGCCTGATTTAAAATCATAGTCCCTATTAAAGCCTAAAGCTGGATCAATACTGCCTAGCTCTTTTACATCATAGACATCCTTAATCGTCAGTACTCTCTTATTTTTTGCCACATAGCCCGCAATGCTCGTGTTTTCAATCAAAACACGAAATTCTCTGATCTCATCTCCTACCTTAATTTTGGAGTATATTTCCTTTTCATCTTCTGTGACAGCATAGATCGTGATGCGTTCAGCATCTAAAAGGGTTAGGATTTCTTCTTTTAAATCCAATAGAATAACATCGATATTGGGAGAAGAATGAATTCGATTTGTAATTTTGCGTAGTTTTGTTTCAAAAAGAACTTTGTCTTTTAGCTCTATAAATGTTGTACTTCCCATACTGGTTTGCTCTGGGTTGTCTTTTTTAAAAAGTGCCATAATGTATCCTTTTGCTTTTATCTTATTGTTTTTTCTATAGTTATAGTCTCAGGCATTTTTTCTGCTTCCGTTTTTTTCCCTTCTCCCATCAAAACGATAAAAACACCAATGGTAATAATCAAGGAGCCTATCCATCTCAGATAGTTTACGTCTTCCTGCAAATAAAATTTCGCAATAAATGCAACAAAAACATAAGAAAATGCACTTATTGGGAAAACAATGCTTACATCAGCCCAAGAAAATGCCAACAGGAGCATAAAAAAAAAGGTGGCATGGCATACAACCCCTAAAAGAATAATCGGATTTCTGATGCCTAGAGAAATACGATCTATGAAGTTTTGCCAGATAGTTCCTGATAAAACTATTTTGTCTAGTTCCCGAAGTCCTTTGCTTAAAAGCCCGTCTCCAATAGAAATAAAAATAGTGGCTATAAACATCGTGATCACAGCCTTCCACATTGCTTTCTCCGTTAAAATATTTTTTTAAAATTTATGTTTTAGCCAAAATGTTGTTGAACATATTTCAAGAGAAGATATAAATAGTGCCTTCTTTAAAAGTATGCTAGAACCGCAAAATGGAGTAGATACTATTGCCATAGCACTACTCATTTTGCACAGGATCATTTTGACCAATAGATTTTTTTAAAATTTAAGCCGTTTTAGGAAATAAATTTTTCCTAAAACGGCTTCTTGTTAGAAACAAATAAATTTATGAGCCTTCCCCGAAAAGATCGTCCAGAAGTTTATTGGCACTATCGCTGAAGCCTTCTCCGAGAAATTCTGTTGCCGATGGGACTGTAGTACGATTTTCTGTCTGCTGGAAAATTTCATCTAATTTTTTAGCTGTTTCATTGCTCATAAGCCTTACCAAACCCAATTGAGTCCGATCATCAAAAATAACGGCTAAAAGAGTTCTATCCCCTACTAAAGCAACCTGGATGCTATCTTTTTTACCTTGATGAAAAAGCACAGAAAATTCATCTTCACCTAGAAGCCTTGCCCATTCTCTTGTTGCTGCAAATGTACTTGCTAGAAGAGTGCATATCGTATCCATGTCATAAGATCTTGTATCTCCATGGACTGTAATCATATGGCCTTCTTTATCTATCAAAATAGCGCATTTGGCCTGACTTCGCTTCAGGAAAGTGTTGAGCAGCTTGTCTATGAGTATAATGTCTTCTTTATAAAAGACAAGCCGTTGCAATTTTAAGCGATCATCGTCTTTCATTGATTTCCCCTAATAAAGCATTTTTATAGAGACTGCCTGGCTCTAACAGAATCTGTGGTATTTATAGTCCACAAAAAAAATAAGACTGAATACCGCCTGCTGGAGCAGATGCTATTATCATAGCACTGCTCATCTGGCACAGAAAAAATTTGCTAAGAGCAGGCTTTGTTATTTAAGATATTTTATAAATAAGGCTGTGACCACAGAAAGCGTTAGAATAGGGAGACTGCCTATATCCCGCAACTTCAAGGAGCCTGTTTTGATTGATGAGGATGTAGGACTGTTTTTGTCAAAATGAATTTGAAAAATTCAAGAGAAAACATCAGCCTCTAAGGTTTGCTCTTTTCATCCAAGAATTTTTTAAATTTTCTGAAAAGAGGCTTCTCTCCAGAAGGTGCAGCAGATTTTGGCATCATATCTGGCTGATATTCTTCACCTCTTTGACCCATATTATAATCTTCCTGATTCTCCATATTTACAGGACTTGTACTTCCAGACATTCCTGTAGATCTAGGTGGCAAAACAGGGGAGCTTGCCTTTTTGAAAACAGGGTTTCTTAAAATGGCACCCTTCCCTGGAATTTGTTGTCCTTGATTTACTCCCATAGGAGACATCTGTGGTGGCTGAGGCATCTGTGGCATCTGTGGTGCTTGAGGCATCTGTGGCATCTGTGGCATCTGTGGCATCTGTGGTGCCTGAGGCATCTGTGGCATCTGTGGCATCTGTGGCATCTGTGGTACCTGAGGCATCTGCCCTGAAGAATAAGAAGGTGAATAATTGGCCGCTATAGGATTTACAGGAAAAGCTGCCTGAGGAATACCAGGCGTACCAAAAGATTGTGGCTGTGTAGGTTGAGGTATAGCTTGCATCGCAGAAGAAGCAGAAGGCATAGTCCCTGTCATACCTGATGGGAAAGCGGGCTGTCCTGTCATATTCGCCTGCTTTGTGACATATTCTAAAACTAACGCAGCACACCTTTTTAAGGTAGGAAATACGCCTTCCCCTGTTGATGCTACACCTTCAAAGGTAGGCACATTAAGATAGTTGATTTTTCGTTCTAGCTCTTCTAAGCTTAGAATATTAGGCAAATCTCTTTTATTCCATTGAATCACCAGAGGTGTATTTCGTATATCCATTTTATGGATTTTAAGATTTTCTTCTAAATTTTTTAGAGATTCTAAATTTTCCTGTAACTTATTTTTTTGACTATCAGCGATAAAGATAACCCCGTCTGCTCCTTGAAGAACAAGCTTCCGTGTAGAATTATAAAATACTTGTCCTGGTACAGTAAAAAGTCTGAGTTTTGTCTTCATCCCTGCAACATTTCCTAAATCAATAGGCATAAAATCGAAAAATAGAGTTCGATCTTGCTCTGTTGCAATAGAAGTCAGCTCTCCTCTGTTACCTGCAGGTGTTCTTTTATAAACCATTTCCAGGTTGGTTGTTTTTCCAGAGAGTCCAGGTCCATAATAAACGATTTTACAGTTCACTTCACGCCGAAAAAAATTGAATTGAACCATACCCAGCTTACCCCCTATGTATTTGGTGATTATCTTGATAATATCACATTTCTTGGTAAATTTAGCTTGTTGGATAGAAAATTATAGTTTTGGTACTAAATACACTATACTCTATATTCCAATTTTGAGGCTTGTGTAAAAAGTCTTTTAATAGTCGTTATCGTTATCTTTCTCTTTCTCGTTATCGAAAAGCATCCTGTTAATTATAAAGGATTTAGATAAAGAGAACGATAATGATAACGAAAAAGATCTATCAGGACTTTTTACACAAACGTCAATTTTAGCCCCGAAGGGGAGAAATATAATAGCATATCCAGGGACAATACCCCTGGTAATTTCTCCAGCCAGCAGGAAACGCAACTTTTCTAATGCGGTATTATCAAATTATTCTATTTTCCATGTATTCCTGATTCGATGAGCTGCTCCATCAATTTCCAAAAGGGTAAAATCAATATTGATGTTCTTATCAGTAAGAACCAATAGATAAGCAAGCTCAATATCTACAAAAACAATTCTGCCATGAGCGGATGTCAGAATCAAACGATCAAATTTATCATGGCCGCATAAATTCAATGCACGCTTTGTAGAGCCAATAGTACTTGAAGCCATTGCTGCTACAACTTCTTGGTCAATTCCTTCTCCTAGCTCTGCCATCACTACTAATCCATCAGGACTTACTACCATGCTCCCTTTTACCCCGACTTCCCTGTTTAGTTGTTGAAGAATTCTGCGCATGACTGCCCTCAATTTATAATTTCTTTTTTATCACAAGGATTTAACGTTTAAATTATGCTGGTTGACCAGCAAAAAGATTGTAATATCTTGTGCCATCCTGTTCAAGTAAAATTTTAGCGATTTTTTGCTGCAATTTTTCCAGTGTTTACAGAAATAGTCTTTGTCAAGTGTTGTAAATATTTTCGCAAGGTTTCATTTTTTACTAAAGTTTCGCCTATCGCCATATAAATGACTCCATCAGCAGCCATGATATGAATATTACCAAATGGGCCTTCTATCTCTGCTTTTTGAAATCTGCCCAAATCCATCTGTCTGGAAGAATCCTGGACTGTCTGGTAGATAGAAACACTCACTTCGTAATAAGTATATACATCAATATTTTCTTTAGCATACCTGGCAATAAGATTGCCGTCTTCATCACAGACTAGAAGAGAAAGAAGGCCTTCCGCTCCTTTAAGATTTTCCAATGCTTCTTGAAAAATTTCATGATTTACAGGCGTAGGTACTCCAGGTACATTTTCTCTATCTAAATTATAATGCAATCTTCTTTGCGCTTCTATTTGATGAAGTAAAACATCCATATCTTCATGAGGAGGTTTAGGTACATTAGAACTTACATCAAGGAGTTTTTTTACATTTTCATCTTCTGGCGCAAAAAGAAGAATATTTTTAAGTCTTTGTCTCGCTTTTTGCACCATTCCTATTTGAAGATAAAACTTTGATAAAGAAAGCAAAGAACGATAGTTTCTTGTATTGATTTCATAAGCTTTCTCTAAATTCGTGATAGCAATTTGAGCATCTTTTGCAAGCAAATCACTATAAAAACGGCGTAGGCGTAATTCTCCTAGGATGCAATAGCAGCGATCATCATTAGGAAACAGTTCTATGGATTGACGGCAATATTTCATCGCTGTTTCATCTTCTCTCAAATCTTTATAGATTTCTGCCAGTTGAGAAAAGACAGCAGGTGTAGGACGTTGCTTGAGATTTCTTTTTAAAGATTCAATTTCATCCTGGGATTGCTGGCGTCTTAGCTTACTGTAAATCTCAAAAACCTCATCTGCTTCGGGGAACTGATCTATAGCTTGTTTTGCAACACGAAGGGCGTTATCCTGATCGCCCAGGCTAATATATTTTTTTATTAAAGAGAGAAAATTCTCCGTAGAAGGAGTCTCTCTTGCCATTTTTTCTAAACGTTCTAAATCTTTTTTATATCTTAGCGTATCAAATATTCCCATGAATAAACCTCAGTTATCAAGAAAAGAATACAATTTTTTACCACCAATAAAAATTTTGTTTCCTATAATCATAGGAGAAGAAAGGTGTTCATCTGCTATACAATATTTCCAAATCATTCTTCCCGTTTTTATTTCCAGCACATACAGCCAACCTTGCTCGCAGCAAAAAAGAATAGATGTTTGTGTTGTACATGGTGTTGTTTTTAATATCCCAGTTGCTTTGAATTCCCAAAGATTCTGTCCTTTAATAGAAAAAGCATGTAGATTGCGTTCGTGTGTTCCAACAAACAATATATCTTCTTCTATTGCTACTGAACCTTCTATAATACCTCCTATTTCTTTTTGCCATACAATAGCCCCATTCATAATATCAAAAGCATATAATGTACCATATACTCCAATATAAGCTATGTTTTCTTTGATTGTTGCCGAAGATATAATAGGGAAACCAATTCTGTATTTCCACAATAAAGTGCCAGAATCCATTTTTAAGCAATAGAGAAAGCCATCTGTGCTTCCTATAAGAACTTTATCTTGTGCAATGGAGGGCGAAGCCTTGATAGGATTAGAAAAAGAAAAACTCCATTTAGGCTGCCAGTCTTTCGTATATTTTTTGAGCAACGGCAACGCGAATAATTTTGTGTTGGAAGCAAAAAGAACAGAATCATAAGTATCAGACACAATGGCAGAAGAATTTGACATCACTGGTTTTTCCATAGGAAATTGCCCCAGAACAGTTTCTTCTCTTTCTGCACTCAAACCGTAAAAATATCCATCGCTTCCTTTAATATACAATATTTTTTCATAATAGCAAGGAGTAGATGATAAAGAAACTAAAGAGGCTATTTTTTTCTTCCATTTCAAAGAAGTCTGTGTTCTTAAATTTTCAAAAGCATAGATATAGCTATCTTTAGAAGCGAAAAAAAGCATTTCTTCTCCATAACAAAGTTCGCCTTCTATTGGGCTTCCTGGCGTAAAGCTCCATAGAATATTTTTGCTTAAAGCTATTTCTTTTGTTACAGATTGTATGAAATACGCATTTTTTTCTTGCCCTGTCAAGCTATCTGGTAGCGAAAAAAAAGCATTATACATAACGGCATTATGGTATCCTGAAATAGAAAAATGCATTTTTTGAAAACCAGGAGAGCAATGCAAAATAGTACCGGACTTATAGAGGAAAGGTTTTCCATTATCAATGGAAATGTTCACTTCATAAGGTGTTAAGTATAATTTTATGGGTAATTTGATCAGGTTTCTTTCCTTGATTTTTTTAAAATGGAAGTTTCTCCAAATTTCCAAATAGACTTGTAAGGCATTTTCTAGCTCCCCTTGAGTTTCTAGTGATCGTGCTTTCTGTAAACTTTGATCGAAATGATTTATGATTTCTTCAAAATTTTCCTTTTTCAGAAGAATTTTTTGCCTAAATTTTTCGATCTTTGTTGATTGTAGGGACAGGGAAAGAATTTGCAATGCTGACCTCAGATCTCCTTGTTCCTGAATGCGTTCTGCATTTTCCAGAATAAGATTGATTTGCTGCTCTGCTTCTTCGTATTTTGCTTTGATTTTTCTTTCTATTTCTTCTTTTTCTTTTTTCTCTAATGATAGCAGTAGATTTGAAGCCTTGTCTAAATCTCCTCTTTGTATGGCTATTTCTATTTCTTCTTTATGGGAATCTAATTGTATTTTTACATTTTTCTGATAATTATTATATAGAATAATTATTAAAAATATACATAGAATACAGATTGCTGCATAGAGCAGTTTTTTTTTCTGGGCTATACGGTTCATTTTTCTTACAGAAACAGATCGGATTTTAGGAAGAAGATCAATTCGAGACGGCATGGCCTGGAGTATTTTTTTATAAAATTCTTCTGTTTTATCTAGCTTATTTTGTTTTTCGTATATTCTAGCGATGGATTCATACTGTTCCACAATTCCATCATTATCTTTTTTTTCCTGGAGAATTTTTATAAAATTTTCTCTAAGAGAAATATTATCAGGAGAATATAGTATTAATTTTTTTAAGATATCAAGAGCCAGCTCTTCTTGTTTATTTTCTCTTGCGATTTTTATCAATTCGAGGCCTTCTGCAATAGGGGAAACCAAAAGAAAAGAAGAGTCTATTTCCTTACGAAGGGTCATATCTAAAAGGAGTAGGCGATTTTTTAAAGACTGTTCCGATTGAGCTGGCAAATTTTCTGTCCATTTTTTTAAGTGCATAGCAGCTTGAGCTTTATATTCTGGAAGATTTTTACTAAAAAGATAGCTAACTATCTCGTTATAAAAAGCCAGCAATTCTGGGATTCTATTTTCTTTTCTGTAAGCTTCTGCAAGAAATTCATAGAGTGCTGTATTGCCTTGATTTCGTTTATATAGAATACGATAGCAAATAATAGACTGGGAATAGTCTCCTTTTGCTTCTTTTTCTTTTGCCTGTTGCAATAATTCTTCTTCTGTCATCGTTCTTAATTGTTTGCTTGACAAAAGAGAGCAAAGAATTTTATAGGCTGTAAAGCTGGAGAAATAAGAAAAATGGATGATCTCTTCTAATGTATGGCCTTGTGCAATGTGCCAGATATTTCCTAGAGGCTCATCTTTTGGTTGTGTTTTCTGTGGTATGATATTGTGTTGGAAGATTTCCTCGTGGTGGGGCATCTTCTTCTCTATTTCTCCCCATTCATCCCAACGCCTTGCTGCTTCCATTAATAAATCTCTGGCATCGAATAGGTTAGAAGAAGGATATTTTTTTGCACTATCTTCCATATTGCCTTCTTCAACAAAATAGAAGTAGCCCTTTTTCCAGCGGAAAAATTTGCAAATTTCATCAAAAGCGATTGTATCCAAAATTTTTACAATTTCCTGCTTCTCTATATACTTTTCTAAAAAATGCAGAGAATTTCTATATTTTTTTACTTTTTCATAAACTTCTATAGAAATTTTACCACTATAATAAAGCTTTTCAGGAATAAAGGAGATCTCTACTTCTGGAATAGCAATCAATCCAAGATTATTTCCATTAAAATAAAAACATACCTCTTGCGTTTCATTAGCAATGAATAGCCATCCATTTCTTTTTTTGCTTCCTAATGTTTCGAAAATATCAGAAAGACTCATGTGTATATCAAGATCACCATAAAATTTGGAATTCATTCTAAAATTTTGCATTTTTTTGCCCTGCAAATAGAGATTAATAGATTTGGATGGTTTTGTTCCCATTATTCTGTAGGCAGGAAAGACCTATATTGGGTCTCATTGCCTATTTTGTTACCCTTTTGCCTGCTGCGGCAAAGGGTGTTGCTGAGGCAATATATACATCAACAAAATTTCCTATAAGAGATAGGTCAGAAGAAGGAAACTGAATGGGAATAAGCCCTTCTGTTCTTGCGCAGAGCAGCCCTTCTTTTCTGTCCTGGCCTTCCACTAAAGCCCTATATACTTTACCTATCATAGCCTGATTTTTTTTCCAGGTAATTTTTTTTAGGACTTCTGTCAATATATGAAAGCGACGTTTTTTTTCTTCCCCAGGGACATCATCAGTCCATTGGTAGCTAGCTGCTCCTGGACGTGGAGAGTATTGAGCTACATAAGCCATATCGTATTGAAACTCCTCCATTGCCTTTAGCGTATTTTCGAATTGCTCTTGAGTCTCTGTGCTGAAACCAACGATGATATCCGTAAACAAAGTTGCAGAAGGGAGAATTTGATGTATATTTTCCACAATGTTTCTGTAAATGCCAAGATTATAAGAACGGTTCATTTTTTTCAGAATATCATCATCCCCTGATTGAATCGGCAGATGGACATGCTTTGCCAGGCAAGGATACTTTGCCATCGTCTCCAAAACATCTTTTTTCATATCAGAAGGATGAGGTGAGGTATAGTATACCCAAAATTCTTTGCTGCTTTTTTCCCCCATTTTTCCTATAGCTTCTAGCAATTGGGAAAAATTCAGCTCCTCTCCAGGACGATCCAGGCCATAAGAATTGACATTTTGTCCTAGCAGAGTGATAGTCCTATAATCGGATGCAATTAGCCTTTCCATCTCTGCTAAAATTTCCCCAGAAGGCCTGGAAACCTCTCTTCCCCTTGTATATGGCACAGCGCAAAAACTACAGAATTTATTGCATCCATTTTGGATAGGAATATATGCTTGAATAGAAGAGCTGTATCTAGGCTGTATTTTCCAAAAAAGAGTGTCGAATTCTTTTTTTCCTTCATGAGCAAGCATAATCTCTCTACTTAGGGGAGTATTGATCCCATATTGGGAGATGATTTGAGGTAAATCAGGAAGTTCATTAATTTTAAAAACAAGATCAAACAATTGTACAAATTTTATTTCATCGGCTGGTAAAATACAGCCTGAAAGAAAAGTAAGTAAACTCTTGCTTTGTTTCCATTCGTTCCATTTTTGGATTCTACCATATACTTTATTGATAGATTTTTGTCGAACAGAACAGGCAACTATACCCAAAATATCCGCTTCTTTTTCTTCCTGGGTGCGAATAAAACCCATTTCTTCTAAAACAGAGGCTATCCTCTCAGAATCAGATTTATTCATCTGGCATCCAAGAGGAGCAAGAAAATATTTCATGTCAAACCTTTAAAAAAAAACCGCATAGAGGATATCAATCAAAGACGCAGGGATTGCGCTGGCGTTATGCTTTTGAGCAGACACGACTTTCTCGGCGCAACCCTGCGGCTACAAATGGATTCTGTACTATACAGAATTGCTTTCTTTCATTTTGGCAATTTCTTCCAGGCTATAGCCCAATTTTTGCAATATTTCTTCTGTATGCTCCCCTAAAAGAGGGGGATGTGTTTTTATGATGGCAGGCGTTTCGGAAAATTTTATAGGGAAACCTGCCATCTTGATTTCTCCTGCCACAGGGTGATTGACTGTTGCTAGCATATCCCTTGCCAACACCTGAGGGTCAGAGAAAACTTTGTCCATTGTATTGATTGGCCCAGAGGGAATGCCTTTTTCCAGCATAATTTCTGTCCATTCATCCGCATTCTTTTGCAGAAAAATTTTTTCCAGGATAGAGTTCAGTTCCATACGATTTTCGTTGCGTAAAGCATTCGTACAAAATCTAGGATCTTCTGCAAGATTTGGTATACCCAATACTTCAGTAAAAATTTTCCACAGTTTTTCATTCCCCACCGCTACGATCACATAGCCATCTTTAGCCTTGTAAGGCTGATAGGGAGTGATATTAGGATGCATATTCCCAATTCTTTTTGGTACTTTTCCTGAAATAAGGTAGTTGCTACCTACATTGGTTAGCCAGGCAATTTGAGATTCAAGCAAAGAAGTCTCAACCAATTGGCCCTTTCCTGTTTTTTCTCTTGTATACAGTGCGGCCAAAATTCCATGTGCCCCAAACATTCCTGTTGTGATGTCTACAATGGGTACTCCAACTCTCATTGGCTCGCCCTCTGGATCGCCTGTAATGCTCATCAGGCCACCCATACCCTGGACAATCACATCATAGCCCCCTCTTTCAGCATAAGGGCCTGTGCTGCCAAAACCTGTCAGGGAACAATAGATAATACGGCTATTGATCTGCTTTGCTTCTTCATAGGAAAAGCCTAGTTTCTTCATCGTGCCAATTCGAAAATTTTCTACAAGCACATCTGCCTGTGCAATAAGCTCGGCTAAAATTTTCTTTGCACAGGGCATTTTTAAGTCTAGTGTAAGGCTCTTTTTATTACGGTTCAATGCTGCATAGTATGCACTGTCTTTTGTTCCCTCTAAAAAAGGAGGGCCCCATCCGCGGGTTTCATCTCCAACACCAGCCTGCTCTATTTTAATGACATCTGCTCCCATGTCTGCGAGCATCATTGTACAATAGGGGCCAGCTAAAGCCCTGGTCAAATCCAAAACGAGAATTCCTTCTAATGGTTGCTGCATGGCATTTCCTTTAAACAGATGTTTAAATCATTTTTCCTGCAATTTTTTCCATGTTTTTTCGCCTACTTTGCCGTCAGGTTTAAGGCCATGGTCTTTTTGGAATTTTTTTACCGCAGCTTTTGTCTCTGCCCCATAAATTCCATCGATCTTGCCTTTATAATATCCCTTTTTTTGAAGCAAAAGCTGAATATTTTGGGCGTTTTTTTGTAATGATGAAGAATTCGATGTTTTTGTCTCTGTTGTACTTTTTTCCTTAATATCCAGCAGAGTTTCTATTTCATTCCACATGGATGCTCTTGGATGATATCCTATGACAGAAAAGGCAAGAATTTTTTCTCCCTGGATAAAGACCCCTGCAAAGGTATTTTGGGATTTATCTGTATATCCTGTTTTGCCATAAATCCTGCCTAAAAATTTATTTTTATTTTTCAGGTTAAATGTTTTTCCTTTGGCACTCTTTATACTAGCTTTGGGGCAAGCAAGAATTTTTTGTATTGCAGTATAGCGATAGGCATTGGCTGCTATCAAAGATAGATCATAGGCACAGCTATATTGTTTTGCGTCAGGAAGTCCATTAGGGTTACAGAAAAAGCTATTTTTACAGCCCAATTCTTTGGCTTTTTTATTCATCAAACCCATAAAATCTTTTTGGTTTTGCGAAACGCCTTCCGCCAGAATGACTGCGACATCATTCGCAGATTTTATGAGCAAAGCATGGAGTAAATCTTCACAGCTCATGCTATCCCCAGGTTCCAGGCCTAATTTGATAGGAGGTATTTGCTTTACAGTTTCTGAAACTACAAACATACGATCTAAAGGACTATTCTCCAATACGATCATGGCTGTGAGTAATTTTATAGGACTTGCAGGAGGCAGAGCCATAAGGGGCTTTTGTTCTTTCAGGATTTTATTGCTTCCCACCTCCCAGACAAAATAGGCTTTTTCTTGCGCCATAACCGAAGACAGGAATATAAAACAAAACAAAGCAGAAAGAAATCTCATACAAACATTCATTCGATCAAACCTCCAACTAGTTAATACAGCGCATCTCGGATGGATTGCATACATTAAAAAAAACCACAGATAGACACAGATAAACACAAATAAAAAAAATTTTACCACGAAGAACACGAAGGACGCGAAGTTTAAAAATTATCTGCGTTCATCTGTGTTCATCTGTGGTTT
>CALKWO010000074.1 GCA_938003875.1 uncultured bacterium | reverse complement strand
ATCCGACGATCCTTCTTTCGTCCATTTCCGCAAATGCAGAGATATGCTTTTACAGGAAGGCGAAATCAAAGGCGAAATCAAAGGCAAAATCAAAGGCAAAATTGAAGGCAAAATTGAAGGCAAAATTGAAGGCAAAATTGAAGCTGCGTTGGAAATGCGATTTGGTGCAAGAGGCTTGCATGCTATGGAAAAAATCCGATCTCTTCAGGATATAGAAAAGCTAAAAGAAATCTATATGTTAGCAAAAGATTCAGAAAATATTGAAAATTTTGAAGCTAGCTTGCAAGCCTACTTAAAGTAGCGTTTTTCGATCTATTTTGAGAAAAGATCGCCAAATCGAATTATTCAAGCAATTGATCAATCTCTAGTGCCAAAAGACGCAGGGATTGCGCTGAAGGTTGTCTTTTTCGAATAGGTGGTCATTTTCGGCGCAACCCTGCGGCTATAAATCATTGCAGCGTTGAGGCATCGCCGCTGGTCGCTTATGATTATTTTTTTTTCAGAAAATATCTAACAAAAATCAGGCCTATGCTGAAAAAGAGAATAGCGTGGGGTTCAGGGACAACTTCTGTATATAACTGGTTGATTTCTGAAGTGCTAAGAACTTTGTTGTATATAGCTACATCATCAATGGAACCATAGAAATATCTCGTGGGAGAACCATTATAGCTGTTAGCACCAAAGAGTAGATCGCAGTTGAGGTTATAGGCTATATTGCCTTCTGCCGTCCAGTTCGTTACCTTTACACCATCAATATAAACTTCATAGACAGCATTTACCTGTGCCATTACAACTATATGATGCCATTGATTCAGTGCCATAGTAGTTGCAGTCGAGCCTTCGCTGGCGTTTGTCCAATAATTGCTACCATTCCCTACCTGGAAGTGTATACCTCTTTGATAGCCTCCATGAACGCTCGTTCGATATTCAAATTGCATAGAATATCCACTGTAGGCTGGATCATATTGGGACGCTACAATACCACCTAGTTCACTACCTATACTAGTGGGCTTGATCCATGCAGAAATGGCAAAAGCAGTAGACATCTGTAGCGTTGAAGGAATAGGCTTTCCGATGCGGATATAATCGTTCCCATCGAAAGAGTAAGCACTGTTGGCATTGCCAAAACGGTCTGTTGTCAGAGTGGCACCATTGATTGTTCCATTGTTGCTATTAGTGGTAGAGTCTTGTGCATTGCTGTTGAAATACCAGAGCCCCACCAGTCCATCGCTAGGCACCGCCCAAAGGACTTGGGTTAAAAATAGACAGAGAAGGGGAAGAAAAAGATATTTTTTCATATCAAAATCTCCTAAATAAAAAATTGTAAACAACCTCTTGATTGGCAAAAATTTTCCGATCCATTCAGAGGGTATTGAACAAAGACGGAGGGATTGCGCTGGCGTTAGGCTTTTAAGCAGACACGACTTTTTCAGCACAACCCTGCGTTATAAACATTATACTTAAATCACTCTTTTTATCTAACAAAAATCTTTGAAAAATAAAAAAAATTTGCAAAAAGATTCTTATTGGAAATAGAAACAACAAAAAAATTTTGTTGTAAAATACATTTTTTTTCGTAAAATAGAAAAGATTTATTTTTAACACAAAGTCGGGGTGGTCAGTTTGAAAAAAGGAGTTTTTTTCATGAAGACTATTTGTACAATTCTTGTATTATGTATTTTTAGCACATCCCTTTTATGGGCAGCAGCTTATGATGATATGCTAGCCAAAATGAACAAGCTGGCGAATACATATCCAAACTACGTTCAGATCATAGATATTGGGCAAAATGATCAAGGTAATACAATCTATGGCATGAAAGTAGAAAATACCCAATGCTCTACAGAAGGTACCAAAGTACCTCAACTGCTCGTTGGCTGCCATCATGGGAATGAAAAGCTAAGTGCTGATGTATGCCCTATTTTCGTTGAAAAGACCGTCAAAAAGATGATGGACAAAAATTCCAGCGAATATAAGGCACTGTCTCGTTCTGTATTTTATGTGATTCCTGTTTTGAACATTGGTGGTTATAACAGCAATAGCAGAACAGAAAAAAACAAAGCAGGGAAATCTTTCGATCCCAACAGAGACTATCCTGATCCTTGCGCTCAGAATACCCATTTTCAGCTTGCCAGCATCAAAAATCTGGCCTATTTCGTAGAAAAGTTCAATATCGTTGGCGCAGTAACTGCCCATGGCTATATTGGAACTTTTACTTTCCCCTGGGGAATGTATACAAGCAACACAAAGACAAAAGATCATAGTCAGTTTTTATCTATGGCTCAGCAATCTGTTAAAGCCAATGGTTATAGAATAGGAACCCACGCTGATGTCATCTATCCTGCTTCTGGATCTTTTGAAGATTGGGCCTATCATACTTATGGTGTATGGTGTATGCTTCTGGAACACAAATCAGGCGCAAATCTTGACAAAGACGCTGATTGCCTGGTTGCTTATTTTTGCGTAGTTCCTGATGTCAAATCCAAAGATCATGCTCATCCTGCTAACAACTGCAATAGAGATGCAACAGAAGGACCTGGCAGACCATAATTTTTACATTTTTATGTAATATAACAATGGGATTTTGAGAAAGAGTGTCAAAGTGTTTTCACAACCGCACAATGGAATAGATGCTATTTTATAGCACTGCTCATTTTGCACAAGATCACTTTGACTATTACAGATTTTGAGAAAGCGACTCCAAGGCGGGTCGCTTTG
>CALKWO010000073.1 GCA_938003875.1 uncultured bacterium | reverse complement strand
CAAACGAATGGTTATCCGATTTTATTGGCTTTGATCAAATTTTGGACCGATGCCCTTGTATACCTAAAAAAAGAGTATACAAGATTTTCATTCTATTTCCACTCAAACTTTATTTTCATCATTTTCCCTGCGTACTTTTCACGTCTTCTTTTGCTTATCCTTGATTTATATAGATTTTGTTTTAAATTTTGTCGAACGCTTCCCTTCCAGTTTTTATCTTAGACCACAGAAAACGTTAGAACAGGTTCCTTTAGTCAGAACATCTTTTATAGAAAATTAATCAAGAAGGCTTCCCTGGAGTGAGCGACACAAGTGGAACGTAGATAGTGGTTTTTTTAATAAAAAATAGGCCTGTACCAAGCCTGGGTAGATTTTGCAATTTATTTTTGCAAACGATGTCTTCTTATGATAGAATTTCTATAAATTCATCGCATTTTCAATGCTTGTTTTCGATTCTTTTTAATGGAGTAAGCAGGTAACGCTATGAGTGATAATATTGTTATAGCCCATGAGTTACACAAGCACTATAAAATGGGAAAAGTGCTTGTATTGCAAGCCCTGAAAGGGGTTTCTTTTAGTATTAAAAGAGGTTCCTTTCATGCTTTTGTTGGTGAATCGGGATGTGGAAAGACAACAACTCTGAATGTCATAGGTGCTATCAGCCGTCCTACTTCAGGCTATGTTACCATCGATGGACAGGATATCAGCCAGTTGAGCGACAGGAAGCTTTCTCATTTCCGCAATTCTTATATAGGCTTTATCTTCCAAAATTTCAATCTTATTGATGTGTATACTGCCCAGGAAAATATTGCTTATCCTCTACATCTGGCAGGAATTCCCAGAAAAAAAAGGCCTGCTATGGTTATGGATATTTTAGAAAAAGTCGGGATGGAAAAGTATGCTACACACCGTCCTACGGAATTATCGGGTGGACAGAAACAAAGGGTAGCTATTGCAAGGGCACTTGTCAATAAACCTAGTCTGGTTCTGGCTGATGAGCCTACAGCTAACCTGGATTCTCAGACAGGAGAAAAGATTTTGCAGCTTATGGTCGAACTCAACCAAAAACTAGGAACTACCTTTATCATTGCCACGCATTCACAACGAGTCATGCAGTATGCACAAAGCATGACTACCCTTCAGGATGGTTCTATTGTCAGCAATGAACAACTTTCATAGGAAAGGCAGGCAAGATGCTAGATAGTATAAAGCCTTTGGTATTCCAAATGTCCATAATGGTATTGGTGGGCATTTTTCTTTTTATTCTCGTTCAAAGAGAAATTTTTATCCTGGCTATCAAAAACCTCATAAAAAATCTGAGGCGGACTTTGATTCTCTTTTGCGTGATCATATCAGGACTCGTTGGCTTGATTGAATTTTTTGGTTATGCAGAAAATATGATCTATGGCCTAAGAGAAGGCACTATCCGGGGCGGTTTGGGCCACGTACAAATTTATAAAAAAGGCTACAACGCTACAGGAAATGTAGATAAACTAGAATATAATATTCATAACTATGATGAAATAGCTGCAATGCTCGAAAAAGATCCTGAAATCAAGGATAAAATTCAGACCATTGGAGCAGAACTCTATTTTTCAGGAATCCTGGCAAGCAGCAAAACTTCTTCTATCTTTGTAGGCAAAGGAATCGAGATAGATAAAGATAAGCTCATCAGCGAAGCGGATGAGATGGTTATAGGAAAACCTCTGCAGAAGGTAGATAAGAAATTTGATAGAACGCAAGAAGTTTCCAGGCTGAAAGACTATGAAGGCATGTTTGAAAGTTTCGATCTGGAAAAAAAGATAGCTGTAGATGTTGCTAAAATATGGACACCTAAAGCCAATAAACAGCAAAGTGACAACCCTTCGCTGGATGATGCCTTGATTGGCAGTGGTTTGGCGAGTGCCCTAGGTGCTCAGCTTGGTGATACTCTTACCCTGATGGTAGCGACAAAAACTGGCGGACTAAATGCACTAGACATCAATGTACGAGGTATTATCAAAGGTAGCTCCAAAGAATACAATGACTCTATTCTCAAAATGTCTCTTCCTTACGCCTGGGTATTGATGAACCGAAAAGATGTTTCTCGCATCAATATTTTGCTCAAGGATACAGAATTCACGGATTCTGTACATAAGAGAGTAGAAGAAATTATTGCTAAAAGTGGCATGGATTTAGAATTGACTACATGGCAGGATCTGGCACTTTTTTATAACAATGTACACATGTTCTTTGTTACCATGTTCATCACGATTGGGATGGTCATCATCACGGTTGTATTTTTTGCTATCGCCAATGTGATTACCATGAGTGTCAGCGAAAGAGTCAGGGAAATCGGTACCCTCCGATCTATGGGCGAAACAAAATGGGGAATCATGCAAATCTTTATGATGGAAGCCATGGTCATAGGAATGGTCGGTGGATTCCTCTCAGTAGCCTTTGGTATAGGTCTGGCAGAGTTTGTCAACCAGGTATTGGGAGGCATTCCTCATCCACCTCCTCCTGGAAGCACAGAAAGCTATCGTGCTACCTTCTTTGTAATCAATCGTCCCCTGATCTGGGGGATTGCGTTCTTGCTGGCTTTTTTCAGTGCCTTTTTTTCCTCTATCCTGCCTGCAAGAAAAGCTTCCAATATGGAAATCGTAGATTCTCTCCGATATACATAAACATCTAAATATCTTTATTTTTGTTCGGCACAGAAACCACGTCTTCTGGCGTGGTTTTTTATTTATAAATCATAGGCTGTAAAAAAAATTTTATTGCACTATAAAAAAGTCTATGCTAAAATAAAAATCTTATTTTTCCTTGGAAACTGTGGCATGTAGGACTGACTAGGTAGATGAATATGGATGATGAGCTAAAACAAGACAAAACAGAAAAACCTGAGAAAAATGCGGGAAAATCCATTCTTGGGCAATGTATTCATGGCTATCATGTTGTGCAGCAGATTTCTAACAGCATGGTATTTCTAGCTTTCAAAGAAGATCCAGACCATCAGGTAGCAATGAAAATCTTTTATCCCGATCCTTACGCATGCAATCATGATGTTATTTTAGAAAGATTGAAAGAAATCCAAAAACTGGATCATGAAAACATTGTGAAATTGTATGAAACTGGGGATACAGAAGATTTTATCTATGCTATTATGGAGTATGTTCCAGGAGAAAATCTATATGACCTGATGAGGCGAAATCCCAGGCTTCATTGGGCAGCAGCAGGCGAGCTGGCAAGGGAAATAACCAAAGGATTACTTGCAGCCCATTCTCACGGAATAACCCACAGAACCCTCCATCCAGATCGTATCCTCTTAGGAAAAGGCGGACAGATCAAAATCAACTTTTGCAATGAGGGAGAGATTACTCCCAGCAGCGAGATAGCCAACTATGTCCCTCCAGAGCTATTCTTGGGGGAAATCCTGGAAGAATATTCTGATATTTATTCTTTGGGGGCTATTATCTACAATATAGTAACAGGAAATCCTCCTCTTTCAGGCAAGACTCCAAAAGAAATTGCGATGAAGCACAGAGAGATGGAGCCTGTTTTAGCACCCTATGGAGTTTCGGATGTTCCCTATTCTCTATCCGCTATACTATCTCGTAGTTTAAGCAAAGATTTAAAAGAACGCTACATTCGATCTTATGAACTCCAGGCAGCAATCAACAACTTTTTCCTCAATGATATAGGAAATTATAAAATTGGTTCATACAAAGAGCTTTTGCCTAAAGTGGTCGAAGTTTCAGAAAGCGGAAAAGCCTTTGACCAGGCTTTAGATATGGAAAGAGATAAAAGAAAAAAAGATGAACAGACAGGTATCATGGTAGCCGTGGAAGACTTAAAAACAGAAACAGACACGTCCGAAATACTAGATAGAAAAAAATTGCCTTTTTTATCCCCTTTTCTCTGGAGAATCCTTATACTTTCCTTCTGCTCTCTAGTATTGAATTGTATTCTATTTTTCACCTTTAAAAAATAGCTATTTTTTAACGCCAGGAAAACCTGGCGTTTTCGTTTTAGGACTTTTTTATGCAAAACCCAAAGTTAAAAACGCTTTTTTCCCCAGAAGCAATAGCACAAAGAATCCAGGAATTGGGGAAAAAAATCAGTGAAGACTATAAAGACAAAGAACTTGTCGTGATCGGTGTATTGAAGGGCTCTTTTATTTTCATGGCAGACCTGGTCAGGCAAATTTCTATACCATTAGACTGTGAATTTATTCGTGTTTCTTCTTACAGAGATGGGAAGGTTTCTGGCAAGCTCGATTTGCTTTTAGATCTGGAGCCTGAAAAAATCAAAGACAGACATATCTTGCTTGTAGAGGACATCATCGATACAGGAAACAGCATGGATTTTTTAATCCGCCATTTTCAACAGCATAGCCCCAAAAGCCTGAAAATTTGTACTTTACTCTTCAAAGAGAAGATGCTTCAGAAAAAAAATATAAAGCCCGATTATGTAGGCTTCAGCATTGATCCTCTTTTTGTGGTAGGGTATGGATTAGATCTTGCAGGAAAACTTCGCAACTACCCTTCCATTGCAGTTCATGAAGAGTAAACAGCTTCAATATTCCATCCTTTTACTATTTTTTTTTCTTGCTGGTCTTCTGGCAGAAGAAAAAGAAAAAATCTGGAGATCGTTGAGCGGCCCATTCTATCGTCCTGGCTATTGGTGGACGATAAAATGGGATATGGAAAAAAATTTTCCAGGTTCATACCAAAAAGTAGAAGCCTCTTGTGGCAAGTGGAAAGTCATTCATTCAGGAAAAGAAACAAGCACTGCCACTCTATTGGGGTACTATCCTCTGCGATCTTCCATGATTCTTCTGAATATAGAATTGTTTTCAGAACAGGATAAAAAGGCTTTAGCCAGGGAGTATCTGACTCTAATAGCTTTAAAGCCAGAAGATATACTTCTGGGCTTTTATAAAAGCGAAGCAGTAGAAAGGCATTTTCAAGAATATAAAGAAGCTCTTTCTATACCCATCTATATGCAAAAGATAGACTTTATTCCTGGTGTATGGGAAGGAATGAATTCTTTTCATTTTCTAGCCTTAGGGGAATCAGACATAGGTGAAACGCAGACCCAGGCTCTATGCCATTGGGTAAACGCAGGAGGAATTTTATGGACTACCCAGGAAAAATTTCAGGAAAGCCCTTACCTGAGCAAACTTTTGCATACAGCCCATAAGCAAGCGTATCAAGATATAGAAATCTGGGAAATAGGTTGGGGGCTTGTTCTTTTGGTTCCTGCAAAGCATGAAGCAGCATCAAGCCAGACAATCTATAAAGAAATCATCCCTTTCCTTCTAAGCAAATTTTCTCCCAAAAAAGATTATGCCCCCAAAAATCCTCCCATTTTGTTTCTTCCTGCCCAATGGGGAAATGCTATTTTATATATTTTGTGGGCTATTTGCTCTGTAAACCTTTTTCTATTCTGGCTCTTGAAAAAAAAATCGTCAAAAACTTACAAAGCAATTCTCTCAACGCTTTTCTCTCTCATTGGGATTGTCTATCTATTCTGGTATTTCCTTCCTGTAAGCTATCAGGAATTTTCTATAACGCAGGTTCTTTCAGGAAAAAACATTGCCATAGAACACAGTTACATCCAAACCCAAAAACTGGGTAGAACATTGCCAGAGATTTTTTTTGCAACATTGCCCCTGCCTGTAGGCACTGAAGAAAATTCCATAGAGATAAAACCATACAAGCAAGGCTGGCAAATTTTTTCTTTTAGCCCTAAAGATGCCATACTCTGGTATTCACGGAAGGTATTTTCTTTTCCAGGTTTTTTCCAGGCAGAAAAAAAGCAAGAGGATATTCTATTTCTCAACCAGACTTCTATGGAATTAGAAGATATGCTTTATCTGGGAAAAGATACCTACCACCCTTTGAATGCAGAAAGACACATACAAACCCTTTCCGAGCCAATCTCTTTTTGGAATACATCGCAATTGCCTTCGTCCTGGAAGCAAAATAACCTCCTGCCCTGGCTATCACGCATATTCTCTACACCCTTTATTGCGTCATATTCCAAAAATTTCCATACCACAAACCCCAATTTTGCTTTTTATCACAAAACAAAGCTGGTGTGTATTTTTTTGCATAGCAAATAAAAAAAGCCTTGTATTCTTCATACAAGGCTTTTTACAGGCCTAGAGGGAGTCGAACCCCCAACCTACGGATTTGGAGTCCGGTGCTCTGCCAATTGAGCTACAGGCCTTTATCTTATAAGTCTGTATTATAGCAAAAAAAATCCCAAAAGCAAGAAAAAAATACTCCAAAATTTATTTTATATGGAAAATTCTCATAAGAATATTCTTAATAGCTAATTAGGAAACAAATCACTGTAGATGAAAATCTACTTTTCTCTCCTGGGCTATACCTTGAAGTGCTTCATAGACTTTTTCTTGTAAAGGAATCCCTTCTTTTCTATATTTTTCTATTTTTTCGTATTCTTTTTCACCATGAATATAAATGCGTTCCTGGCCTTCTGCTTTAGCGGATTTTTTGATGCGGTCTATGAAATCATCCATTTTGGCGGTAAAAGTATCAAAATCCACAAAATTTTCTATTTTCAATGCCATGAAGAAGTGTCCGACATTGGGAGGCTCGCCTTTTCCCTCTTTGCCTTCTCCATAAACGAGATCAGCGTATGCACCTCCAGAAAGCACTCCACAAAGTATATCTACCATAAAAGCAAGGCCATATCCTTTATAACCACTGAAAAGTTCCCCTTCTCCGCCTAAAGGAAGTATTCCGCCACCAATGCGGTTAGACATATTATGCAGGACTTTAGCAGGGTCTGTGCATACCTTCCCTTTTTCCTCAACGCACCAACCTTCGGGCATAGTCTTTCCTTCACGATTGTAGACTTCCAGTTTACCACGAGGAACCACGGAAGTTGCCATGTCCAGGAAAAAAGGACGATTGCGTTTGGTAGGAGCTGCCAGGCTAATGGGATTGGTACCCAACATCATTTCTTTACCAAAAGTAGGAACCACGAGAGGTGCTGAATTGGTCATGGAAATCCCTAGCAACTTTTCTTCCAGCATCATATTGGCGTAGTAGCCAGCAATTCCATAGTGGTTGCTGTTTCTTACGGTGACAATCCCGATTCCTGTTTTTTTAGCTTTCTCTATAGCGATTTTAGTGCTGTGATAGCCAACAATCTGCCCTAACCCTGCATTTCCGTCTATAGTGGCAGAGTTAGGTGTTTCTAAAACAACAGAAGGCTTTTTTAAAGGAAATATCAAGCCTTGTGCGATGCTATCAACGTATCGTTTTAACCTTGCCACACCATGAGAATGGATACCTCTCATGTCGGCCATGACAAGATTGTCACTACAAACAAATGCTTCTTCTTTGCTTATATTGTATGTCAAAAAAACTTTTTCCACAAAGTCACGCAATTTTTTTTCATTTACAAGGATTGCCATTATGATTGTCCTTAAAAAAGATATTTTATACAGATAAATCCGCCAATCAAACAGGCTGTAAAGAGCAAAGCGAGCAAATTAAAATATTTATCAATAAAAGTTTTAATGGTATGACCATATTTCCAGATTAGAAGTGCGACTAAAAAGAATCTGGCTCCACGGCTTACAACAGATGCTAGAATGAACATAAAAAAAGAAACATCAAAAACACCAGCCGTGATAGTAAAAACCTTATAGGGTATCGGAGTAAAACCAGCAGTAAATACAACCCAAAAATCCCACTGTTGATACAAAACTTTAATGCTGTTATATAAGTCTACTGTAAAACCAGGAATATTATGGAAGAAAAATTGGGCAAAGGCTGTGAAATCTCCAGAGGGGGTGAGCCATGCATAGTATCCAATTGTATAGCCCAATATAGCACCCAGAACAGAGCCAATCGTACAATTTAGAGCAAAGCCAAAAGATTTGTCCGTACTCCCTAGTGCAAGGGCAATCAAAAGGACATCGGGAGGAATAGGGAAAAAAACAGACTCAATAAAAGCGAGGACGAAAAGGGCGACAGCCCCATAAGGCGAATTCGCCCATCCAAGAACCCAGTTGTATAATTTTTTAAATTGCTTCATATTTAAAATAATTTGTTGATACCTATGGCAGAAAGAAATAGAAAAAATAGAAGTAAGGTTGCTGGTTCGGGAACAGTAGGCGTGGCAATCGTTCTAACCCCATGGGCACTATATGCAAAGAGATTCAGTTTCAGCTTTTCATAATCGCCTGTACCAGGCTGAGAACCTAAAGATAGTTCGCCATCTGAGTAGAATATGATAGAGCCACGTGTAGATGTAGGCGCAAGAACAGATATCATTCCAAAGCTATCAATGACTGTAGAGCTACCTGCATTGATGATTTGGGAAGTGGCATTGGAACTCCATGAAACGCTATTTACGACTCCAAAAGGGCCATCAGTTATCTCTGGAGCTACTGTACGATTGGTCATGCTAAAGGTAGTTCCTGTACTTGCCCATCCATTGTAAAATTCTACACCGTAGTATTGTGCAAGAAGACTAGCATAATTATTGTTACAATCGCTTCCTAGTATTAAACTGCCACCTTTTTGCTCTACAAAATTTTTAACAAGAAGTGCTTCGTTGCTCGTCATACTCCAGCCACTGCCCCATACAAAGCTAAGCACGAAAATATCGGTGTTATTCAGCATTTCTTCTGTGATGCTGGTAACTCTATCCACAGAGCTAAATGTCACATCATTTACAATGCCAGATGGCCCAAAGTTACTGCTTGATAAAAGTTGGCTTCGATAGGTTTCAGAAAATTGATAGGTTGCAGTGGAAGGCTGGTATACAGAAACCCTATATGATGCTGCCTGGATAGAGCAGCATAGTAATAATAACAATAAAATTGCTCTCATAATGATATCCTTTCATAAATTTTATAAATTTTTAAGCATAGAATCGCTATTATATCACAAACTTATCTTCAAAAAAATATTTTTCAATTTCAAAAAAAATTTTCCACTGATTTCTTTCTAAAAATTTTTACTCTCCACGGATTTTGCGTATCCATTGTTGGATTTCCTCTTCGCGAGAGCGGATGTTGTCGAACTTTTTTAGCATGATTCCAGAACAATAGATATGATTGAATTCCAGGATGCAGCTTCCCCAGGATAGACCGATGCCAAAGCCAGAGAGAAGCAATCTTTGCTTTGTACTAGCCACTTTATCTTTCAGCAAATGGCATATAGAAGCGGGAAGGGATGCTGTAGATTGATTACCGTAAGTACTGAAAGTTTCACTGGAATATTTATGGTGAGGAAAACCAGATTTTGCACCGACGCTGTCTACAATTTGTTTGTTGGCCTGGTGTAGTAGCAAAAAATCTATATCCTTTTCCTGAAAGGGAGAAAGGCTGAGAACGTGTTTTATATTATCAGGAATAACCGATAAGGTAAACTGGAAAATTTCCATTCCATTCATGAAGCATTGGTTGAGCTTCCAGACATTGCCTTTCCCATCATCCACAATCAAGTCTAAAATATCCTTATCCACAGGAAGTCTTTCTCCGCTGGAAGGAACGATCAGGCTGTCGTAGCCCTTTCCATCCGCCCCTAAGGAAAAATAGGAAGGAATTTCTTCTTCTGTATATTCCAGGAGTGTAGCTGTCCCTGCATCGCCAAAGACTGGCTCTGTCATCCTGTTCGAGCCTGTTGTCGTACTGGGATTGTCTCCTGCTAAAAGAAGAATTTTTTTGCAAGACCGGCTCTCCAGGAAAGAGCTTGCCATCCATAGCCCATAAACATACCCTGCACATCCCTGGTTTACATCGAATGCAATGCAGGAAACAGGCAGATTCAAAAATTTATGAATGATGGAAGCAGAACCAGGATGAGAAAAGTCAGGCTTCTGGATTATAAAAACCAGGGCATCCAAATCCTCTGGAGAGATGGACATCTCTTTCATCAGGAGAGAAGCGGCTGCCTGGCATAGATCTACGGTAGTACAGCCTTTAGGTACTACATATCGTGTGCCAAACCCAACCATCTTTTTTGTCCTTTCCAGCTTTTTCCGATCCATCTGGAAATACTCCAACTCATCATCGATGGATTTCCTGTAGTCTGGGACTACCGTAGATATGCCTGATATTTTAGCATGTTTGAATAGCGACGTGGTCATATTATTTGCTCTGATAAAAATGAATACAAGGACAATAGATTTTATTGACGCTCAAAGAACAAGCCCCCCAGGAAAGGCCTGAGCCAAATCCCTGAAGCACAAGATTCAAATTCTGCATGGAAACTTTATCATATAGTTCATGGCATATAGTAGCAGGGATGGAAGCGCAAGAATGATTTCCCAGAGTTTCAAAAGTTTTATAGGGTACTTTATCGAGAGGTATTCTGGCTTTTCGGATGATATTTTTTATAATATAGCTGTTGGCTTGATGCAAAACAAAATAGTCAATGTCCTCCATCCTTTTCTGGGAATATTCTAAAATTTCTTGCAAAAGTGGTGGCTGCTCCGTCATGGTGAAGCTAAAAACTTCAAATCCATTCATACAAAAATTTTCCAGCGTTCGGATATTGCCATCTTTGTCTATGGTTTCTTTCTTTGTTTGCTCAGAACAAGGCATTCTATAACCCCCTGCAGGCTGGATCATCTGGTCGAACCCTGAGCCATCCGAATACAGAAGAAAATAAGAAGGCATCTCTTCTTGAGTGCGATCTACAAGAGTAACCGTAGACACATCTCCAAAAATAGGAGCGCAGGCTCTGTCTCTTTTATGGACTGTCTTGCTTAGCGTATCGCCTACACAAAGCAAGATTCTTTTGCATGTGCTGGAGGAAAGAATGCTGTAAGCGAGCCATAGCCCATAAATATACCCTGAGCAGCCTAAATTCACATCAAATGCAACGGAACTCTTAGATAAGCCAAGCTCTTTATGGAGAAGGTGGGAATTGCCAGGCATCCTATAGTCGGGAGTTTGCGTAACAAAAACAATACCATCTATGCTTTCTTTTTCGATTTTCATATCACGGATAAGCTTATAGGCAGCCTGTTTTGTAAGATCGAAGGTTGTGGTTCTATCGTCTGTAATATACCTTGTATGAATGCCAATGCTTTTTTTGATGCGTTCGATTTGAGATTTGTCGCCGCCAAAGGCATCTATCTCATCATCAATGGACTTTTGTATCTGCCCTGAAACTGCGACTATACCAGAAATTTTGATATGCTTAAAAAGGGACTGGATTGCCATGAATCAACTCGCTTATTTTTTCCCATAATTTTTTTTGTGATGTAAGTTTTGGAATGTCCTGAGGATCAAAAGCAATGCTGAATTCTTCTTCCATAGAAAGGATAATTTCAATGTGTCTTAGAGATGTCCATGCAGGCGTATTCTCCATAGAACAATCATCCTTTTCTGAGATTTCCTGGTTCAACAGAAGAGATAGGATTCTTAAAAATTTTGTTTTCATTGTTTTTTCAGGTCGTTTTTAGAGAAAAGAATTTTAAACCACAAAAGAACACCTTTATTTTTATATCTTTTCCATTTTTTTACTTAGGAATCGGAATTAAATAAGTTCCCCATTTAGACGATAAAGATAAAGATAACGATTAAGATTAAGATTAAGAATCGTAGTCCGATTCGTTATCATTATCTTAATCTTAATCGTTATCGAAATTTTTGTGATTTCCCTTTAATTTAGGGATACACAGAAGTAAAATTTACATAACAAGCTGTCTTGTATTCAATTAAAAATGGGGAAGTTATTTAATTCTCATCGCTTACTCTGGTTCGTATCTTTTTTCCTGAAAAATTATTGTACCTTATTCTTGCTCTATTTCAAAGACTTTTTTCCTATTTGAAGATGAAAACCAGTTCAAAATATAATTTTAGACGACAAAGATTTTTTATCCGTTCTCTTAAAAAATTTGACAATAGGGAAAAAATATTGTAGGATTTTAACGAAAGCTCAATAGAATCTTCGGTAGTTTGTGTTTTGCGCATCCTGACGAAAGGCAGAATATGGCAAGAAAATTCCTTTTTTTTCTTATTTTACTATTGACCTATGCCCATTTTTGTGGGCTGCTGGTTGCATTTTGCCAATGCCAAATCACGAAAGTCTGCGATTGTATTTTTTGTCCAAAAGACAAATCGAATCCATGCAGCAAAGACGCTCAACCACATCCTGCGGATTCCGATACGCATGATGATTGTTTTTGTGAGAGCCAGGGAATGCGAATATTCTATAGAGATACACCACAATTATCCATATCCAATAGCTCCAGAATCATTAAATCGGCCCTGGACGATATTCTTTGTCACAGCATTTCTCCAATGCATCTATCAGCTTTTCCTTATTACAAGCTACCTCACGATCTCTCACCCATATTGTTTTTTGGCCTGCTAACTCCACTTCAAATAAGCTGCATTCTTTTAATTATTCTTCATAAACCACTAGCTCTGCTAGTGGTCCTAAAAAATGCTTCTA
>CALKWO010000072.1 GCA_938003875.1 uncultured bacterium | reverse complement strand
CTCCACAACCAGGAATGCCTCCACAACCAGGAATGCCTCCACAACCAGGAATGCCTCCACAACCAGGAATGCCAGGAATGCCCATGCAGCCAGGGATGGCAGGAATCCCTTCTACGGTAAGAATGCCAGGGTTACCACCACAGCCAGGAATGCATACACAGCCAGGAATGTATCCACAACCAGGCATGCATCCACAGCCAGGAATGTATCCACAACCAGGAATGTATCCACAACCAGGCATGCATCCACAGCCAGGAATGCCACCACAACCAGGCATGCCACCACAACCAGGAATGCCACCACAACCAGGCATGCCACCACAACCAGGAATGCCACCACAACCAGGCATGCCACCACAACCAGGCATGCCTGTATATCCTGGCAATCCACAATTTTCTCCGAATACAAGGGCTGTAACTATGGCTAATATCCCACTCCAGCAGCCTCGTCCCTCTGCTGTAACAGGAATGTATATGAGAATGTCTCCTGGTACTGCACCAGCACAACAGGCTAGTCCCAATCCTAATTCAGGGCAAAAACCTGCTAATGTAGAGCAACAGCCAAAACCTCAGCAAAATAGCACGGCACCAGTTTCTCCTACAACATCAGGAACCACTGCTGCACCAGCATCTATAGCAACGGTACAGCCTATACAGCCCTTGCGTCCATTAAATCCTGTTGGAACGCAAAAAATAGCCAATAATGCTTACCAAGCACAGACAATGTCACCATTGAAGCCGCCGACTCAGAGCAACCAGCCAGCCTTAAAAGCACCGACACAACGGGTTCTATCATCAGAAATCCAGGCTGCTCAGCCGTCATTAAAGCCGCCTACACAGAGAATTTTATCATCAGAAATCCAGGCTGCTCAGCCGTCATTAAAGCCGCCTACACAGAGAATTTTATCATCAGAAATCCAGGCTGCCCAACAAGCTGAAAGCCAGATAGCCCATCCTGTAGAGCCTGAAATTCCTCAAATCAATCCTATTATAGAAGAAACCAAAAAAACAAAACAAGAGGAAATGCTAAGAATGTTTCGGGAAAGGGTAGAAACAGGAAGAATAAAAATGATCTCTGATCCTACTTTAGAAAAAAAAGAGAGCGAAAAAAAAAGTTGATTACCATAGAGTGGCCATAGATTGGATTGTAGCTTATTCTGCGAACGGGCATAATTTTAAATTTTACCACAGAGACACAGAGAACACAGAGGAAAACGAGAAGAGAACCACAGATGAACACAAATAAACACGGATTAAATAAATAATCTTTTTGTTTCAATTTATGCATGAACATCTATCTAAAAAAACGATAAAATAGAAAGAAGCTATTATAAAAAATTATTTGTGTTCATCTGTGTTTATCCGTGGTTCAAAATCTAAAAACTCTCTGTGCCCTCTGTGTCTCTATGGCCGTTCGCAGTATAACAGAAATTATTTGTATTCTTCAAGTAATCCTGTCTTTTCATTGAATTCCATAATCTTTTGATCCCATTCATCTACTTTATTGAATTGGCTTTTCCAATAATTTTCATCATACCATTGTGCATTGAGTTCTTCTACTGTTTTGCCTTGTTGTTCTATCCAGGTAAAATATTTTAGATTGTGTATTCGTTTTTTATCATAGTAGCTGAGTTCCAAAATATGGTCTGTTCCAATTCTCATAAGGTCAGCCTCATAGGAAACCATTGCAGATTTTTCTGTATAGGGGCCATGCTTTTCTGTTTGCTCTTTTAATCGAGACTGGTACATCTCCATAGAATCAGTCGCCACTGTGAAGACAATATCTTGCTTTGTCATTTCATAGTATTTCGCCATCTTGATCGCACCAGTCAGGTTGGCTATTCCAGATATTCCTAGAAGATCCAGATTGTCTACCAATTGAGGTGAAATGCCTTTGGATCGCAAATATTTTTTACCTTCTGGCTCATTGAACAAACGCATGATTCCCATAGTTGCCTCATCATCTATGGCAGCAACCATATCCATATTTCTGATATTGTGAACCCAGGGGACATGCTTATCGCCAATACCTTCGATGCGATGTCCACCATAACCATTGTAAAGCAAAGTAGGGCATTGCAAAGCTTCGCCTGCACAAACTTTGATCAGAGGAAATCTTTCTCTGAGATAATCGGTTGCACCCAATGTGCCAGTAGAT
The DNA here is from genome assembly GCA_938003875.1 of uncultured bacterium. GTDB lineage: Bacteria > Planctomycetota > Uabimicrobiia > Uabimicrobiales > JABWCH01 > JABWCH01. Next base: position 24,419 of record CALKWO010000072.1, on the reverse strand, counting down.
CCTTGAGTCAGAAATATGGCACTTAGATGATCGTTTTTCTTTTTATTCAGCTTGAAGACTTCTTCGATTGCTGGGCCAGTGACAGCATAATGCCATAATGGATTTCCAATTTCGCTAAATTGGTTTAGAGCAACTACGTTGTCTCCGCGTTCTGCTTCCAGCTCTTTGACCTTATCATAGATTTCTTTTACATTACTTTCGCATCCGTGAGTTGCAAACACCTCTGCTCCTACTTTATGAAGCCATTCAAATCTCTCTTTTGACATTTCTTCTGGTAATATGGCAACAGAATCACATCCCAAAAGATAGGATACATAAGCACCACCACGACAATAATTTCCTGTAGATGGCCAGAGAGCTTTCTGGCATGTAGGATCGAATCTGCCAGTAACCAGTTTTTCTACCAATGGGCCAAAAGAAGCACCTACTTTATGCGCACCTGTAGGGAAGAACTTACCTATGAGTACCATAATTCTTGCCTGTACTCCAGTAAGCTCTGGGGGGAATTCTATGAAGTTGACCTGGCCAAAGCTTCCTCCCGATTTTACAGGTTCGTTTTTCCATGTTATACGGAAAAGGTTGAGGGAATTCAAATCCCAAAGCCCGATCTTTCTTAATTTTTCTTTAATTTTATCAGGTATGAGCTCAGGATTACGCATTTGTTTATATGTAGGGATGATGATATGTTTTTCTCTACAACGCTTAATTGTGTTTTCTAGAATTTCTTCTCTAAGCATTTTTTTTCCTTTTTTATAGATATTTTTTTTGACCGATTGTGCATTGAAATAATGTACCAGTTTTCAGAATAGCAAAATTTTCTGTGAATTGCAATAGATAAGTGACCTGGAAAGCAAAGAAAATCCAACCAAACCCAATCCCTGAGCAGGCAAAGTCGGATTGTCTTAACCATCTTCAAGAAACATGGTTTTAAAAAAACTTGACATATCTATATTTTTCCAATAGAATTTTAAAAGTTTTTTATCATAAGGGAAGAGGTCATTTTATAAAAATTAGTTTAAGAGAGGTCAACTTTATGCAAATAAAACGGAAAAATTTTTTTTTCCCAATTTTTTTTGTTTTTCTTGTGCTTGCTCTCCTTGTAGCGGGCTGTCATAGTGACGAAGGAAGAACAGAAAAAACAATTCCAGGGAAAAAAGAAATAGAAATTTTTGGCACACTGGATGCTGTTTTCCCTCAGTGGAATAACCGTTATATTCCGCGTGCCAATGAGTGGTATAATCTATTTCCCGCTGCAAATCCTATGAGCGGCGATAGTTTATATATAAGAAGTGGGGATGGAGAGTCCGCTGTCTATCCTCATTCGGGGCAATACAGTGTTCTTTTTTCTCTCGCTTCCAACACAAACATACCAAAAATTATCTTCTATGACCCAAGTGGAAAGTATTCTTCTTATTTTGCAGCACTGAATCTTTCTGCAGGCGAAACAATATATAATATCTCTGCATATCTAAATCTTTGCCAAATTTATGATAGGGTCATTCCCGCCACAGGTGTTATAACCGATTATTTATATGGTGATTTGTATTTTCTAGAAACCATGGCCAATAAGCATGTGAGCGTATCCTTCCTGGACGATGTAACTTTTTTGCCTATGCAATATAGAGCAGCCAATACCAATATATCTCTTGAAGCTGTTTATAGTATGCAAGTTATGTTTCCAGGAGAGAAAAATTCTTTATCTTTTTCTACAAAAAATAACACATCTATAGCCACCGTTCAATTGCGATTGCATCCTAAATACCAAGACGGAACATACCTCAATCCTAAAACCAACCAAAAATTTCAGGCAGGAGATACAATTGGATTATGGTACTATGATGAATCTTTAGGCGGTATGCAAGAAACAGATGCTTTCCCTCAAGATACGAATAAACAAGAGGCTGAAGTAATATCCCTGCTGGATGGTTTGTATCTCCGATTCCAGATCACCAAGGCAGGCTGGTATATTTGTGCTTCTGTCATGGAGCGTGCCTGTGTTTCTTTGCGATTGGTGGACAAGCAAGACGAGCCTATTGCCAATCTTACGGTCTTTGCAAAGGGAATTCCTGCAACTCACATTCATTCTGCTATAACGGATGCAGAGGGAAGAGCAAAATTATTTGTCAAGAAAGCTCTCGTGCAAGAAAAATCGCAAATTTTTGTTCTTGCTGGAAATTTTGCTTTCAACCTTGCAGAAATTTTCAATCCTGATTATCCTGATTCTCAGGGATGCCTTGATTTAGGCAATTTTACACTAGGCAATTTTTCCTCTATAGAAGGAAACGTAACCCAGGACGGAAAAGCTGTTTCGAATTGCCTCATCAGAACCAATGCTAATGGCTACGCTTTAACAGACGAGAATGGATATTATAAAATCGACTCTCAGCCTTGTGGTAATATTGCCATTACTCTTTATAATGCTAACCGAGAATACCAACAGAGTCGTAATATAGAAACGATGGAAGACCAGACACATCAGGTAGATTTTGTGCTTTCTCAGCCTGCGCCTCTGGTAAAGTTGTCCAAGCCCTATATAAACCAAAAATTCTTGCCTGGACAGCCTTTGGAACTAGAAGCGGAGATTTCTGCTACAAGAAATGCCATAACCTCAGTAAAATTCTATGAAGAAGAAAACCTGATAGGCGAAAGTGCCAATAGCCCTTATACTATTTCCTGGATACCCTCAAATTCAGGAAGATATATCCTTTATGCCGTTGCTACAGACGACCAGAATCTTGTTGGAAAGTCTACATCAATACCTGTTCTTGTGAATGCTCCAGCACAGGTCGCCATTGCATCGCCTGCCAATAATACAATTTTTCTCAAAGAATCTCAAAATGTGAATATTGAAATCATTGCCCAGGCAAGCGATACTCTACGTAGCATAGAAAGCATTACTTTTTTTGCAAACGATACCCAAATAGCACATAAAACATCGCCACCCTATTCTTTTACATGGACAAACGTTCCTGTTGGTTCTTACAAGCTGGCAATTCTTGCAAAAGACGATTTACAAGATGCTGTACTCTCTGAATCTGTTAATATCATTGTCAATGGAAAGCCAGGCATTGTATTCCAATCGCCTATCAACAATCAGATATTTCCAACACCTGCCAATATCAACATTAGCGTAAATGCCCAAGATCAAGAAAGATCTGTGGCATCGGTTATGTTTTATGCTAACGATGTACTGATTGCCAACATTCCTGCACCAGGGCCTTATAGCTATGTATGGAACAACGCTCCTGTAGGACAATATACTTTACAGGCTGTTGTGAAAGATAATATAGGGAGTGAATCTACAGCATTTTTGGACATTCAAGTTTTGGAAGACCCTATGGTGGTTTCTTCCTCTAGTGATTTTAAATCCTTTGGTGTCCCAGGTGGGCCTTTTGTTCCTAATAGTCAGACATATACTCTCTCTGTTCTTCATAGAAATATATCCTGGCAAGTAAATAAAAATGCAAACTGGCTGACGGTAGTTCCTGCATCTGGAACAGTAATAGCAGGGCAACCTTCGCAGGTTGTAGTCATGGTAAATGCCAATGCAAATGCTTTACCAAGCAATAACTATCAAGACACTCTCCATTTTGTCAACCTGACGAACGCACAAGGCAATACAACAAGAGAAGCAGTGCTAACGGTCAACTATAATCCCAGCATTAGCATCTCAAGCCCTCAGGAAGGGAATGTATTCCTCACGAATAGTATTGTCTCCATTAAAAGCATCGTCAACGATATGGACCGCAAAAAAAGAAGCATACAGCGAGTAGAATTCTATGCAAACGATCAAAAAATTGGGACGATTAGCAGCGCACCATACAACTATCAGTGGAATGCTTCCAATGCAGGGCAATATGCTTTAAAAGCCGTTGTCCTAGATAATCTTGGAGGAACAGCAACATCCAATACCGTGAATATCACCGTAAGTAATGCCCCTTCTGTTGTTTTACAAAACCCTTCAGCGGGAAGTATTTTTCCCGCTGCTTCCAATATTCTACTTCGAGCCTTAGCGCAGCATAGCAGAGAAAAAAGTATCAGTAAAGTCGAATTTTTCCGAAATAATGTTCTTTTGGGACAAGGAACGTCAGCAGGTTCTGATTTATATGAATACACATGGCAAAACGCCAGCGCAGGAACGTACACCATAAAAGCTCGTGCAACCAACAACTATGGAATGACTGTAGATACTAGCGAGATTTCCGTAGAAGTAAATGCACTTCCTGTTGTTTCTATTGTCAGCCCTTCTTCTAATGCTATTTTCTTGGAGAATTCCAATATCACTGTCCAAGCTAGCGCAACAGATACCAGGGGTAGATCAAGGAATATACAGAAAGTGGATTTTTATGCAAATCTTATCCATTTAGGGACTACAACGACAGGAAGTAATAATATATATAGCATTACGTGGCAAAATGCTCCAAAAGGCACTTATTCTTTAAAAGCAGTAGCGACAGATGATAAAAATTTTGCTTCAGAATCTAGCCTTGTAAATATCACGGTAAATGCATTGCCTACGATCAGTATTACGTCTCCTTCTAATGGGAGTATCTGGGCTACCAATAGGCCCATTAGCATTGTAACCAATCCTGTAGATACAGATCGCACAAGAACCATAAAGTCCGTAAAAATTTATGCCAATAACCAGGAGATTGCAAGCCTTACGAATAGCCCTTATACCTATGTCTGGAACCCTACGGTAAAAAATCAATATGAGCTGAAGGCTGTTGTAACAGACAATCTGGACTATACTGCCGTGTCCAATCTTGTGAACATAGTAGTGAACGATGCTCCTTCTGTAAGCATAACAAGCCCTGTCAACAATAGCGTATTTCCATCGCTGAGCAATATTTCCCTTCGAGCTACAGCAACGCAAAGTGCAAAGAATCCCTTTTCGAAAAGAAGCATTACTAAAGTAGAGTTTATCATCAACGATAGCCAATATTTTACAGGAGTTGATCAGGGGAGCAACGTCTATGAATTCACCTGGACAGGTGTAAATAAGGGGAACTATACAATCAAGGCAAGAGCAACCAGCGACCAAAATCTGGTTACAGAGTCCAGCACTGTTACTATAGAGGTAGATAACCCGCCGTCTATTACGATTCTTACGCCTGGACAGAATTCTATTTTTCTGGAAAATTCTGATATTACTATCCAGGCCAATGCTACCGACACACGGCACAAAAGCATAACTAAAGTAGATTTCTATGCAAACGATATTCTTCTAGGCACTACCACATCAGGAACAGACAACGTTTATAGCTTTACCTGGCAGAAAGCCCCAGCAGGAACCTATAATATTAAGGCTAAGGTAACGGATAACTACAATTTTACTAACGAAGATATAAAAGCAAATATCAAGCTAAATAAAGCTCCTATTATTACTATTACATCTCCTGCCAATGGTGCCGTTTTTGGATCAAACAGCACTGTTTCTATCGAAACTCAACCTTCTGATACGGATAGAAATAAGGAAAGAACAGTGAGCCAGGTTGAAATATTTGCTAACGATGAAAAAATTGCGACTTTAACGACTCCTCCTTACCAATGTCAGTGGAACCCTCCTTCAGAAGGAAGGCATGATTTAAAAGCAGCAGTAACAGACAATCATGGCTATACAGGCAATTCCAATATTGTTTCCATCATTGTTAGCGATACTCCTGTTGTAACTATTCTAAGTCCAACGAATGGAAGCATATTTATGGCTCCAGCGAATATTCTTCTTCAGTGTTCTGCCGTAGATCTTCGTGGAAAAAGGAGCATTGATAAAGTAGAATTTTTTGCCAACAATGCATTGATTGGTCAGGCTTCTAGTGTAGGCAACAATATCTATGAATATGCCTGGCAAAATATACCTTATGGAAACTATACTATTAAAGCAAAAGCAACAGATAATAATGGGCTTAGTACCGAGTCTAGTACTATTGCCATTAAGGTGAATATCGCTCCTTCCATTTCGCTAGATAGCCCTCAGGATGGTGCTTACTTTGGCATTAATAGCATTATCACTTTGAATGCAACCCCAGTAGACAATGGCAGATCTGTAGAGAAAGTCGAATTTTTTGCTGGTGCAACAAAGCTTGCTACAGTGATTACTCATCCTTATCGTTACGACTGGCAATGTAGCATAGAAGGACTATATGCGCTGAAGGCTACTGTAACAGATGATTTAGGTGCAACGGCAGATTCCAATATAGTGAATATTACAGTAAACAATTTGCCTGGTATTTCTATACAAAATCCTCTTTATGGAAGTATATTGGCAGCGCAGCAGAATATAATACTTCGTGCTTTAGCGCAAGATGATACAAGATCTAAAAGATCCATTACTAAAGTGGAATTTTTTGTAAATGATATTTTTAAAGGGCAAGCTACTTCTGTAGGAAATAGTTTATACGAATATACATGGCAGAATGTTCCTGAAGGATCCTATATACTCAAAGCAAAAGCTACAGATAATATGAATGCTGTTACGGAATCTTCTGCTGTCCCATTTCAGGCTAATAATTTACCTGTTATTAGCATCATAAGCCCAGCGAACAATGCTGTGCTAGATGTAGTGAACAGCATCGTGATCCAGGCGCAGGCCAGTGACCCAGCAGGAAAATCCAAAGCAAGAAGCATCAAACAAGTGGATTTCTATGCTAACAATGCATATCTGGGAACAACGACAACAGGTACAGGAGATATTTATAGCTATACCTGGCAAAATGTTTCTGCTGGATTATACGACCTTAAGGCTAAAGCCACAGACAATCAAGATATGTTTACAGAATCGGCTATAGTAAAAATTAAGGCAAATCTTGCACCTGCAATCAGGATTGACTATCCTGTGAACAATGATATTATTTTAGAAACCAGCCAGATTACTATTCAGGTCACTGCTTCTGATCCAGGCAGGAACATTACAAAAGTAGAATTTTATTCCAATGGAGAAAAAATAGGGGAATCTACAGTATCTCCTTATAGCTTTACCTGGATGAATCCTGACTTGGGGAATCATACGCTGATGGCTAGAGCCTGGGATGACAACGATGTTAGCAAAGACTCTACACCTGTTTCCATCCAAATTGTCCCTAATTATATTACTATTACTTCATCAAGAAACGAAGTAAACTATCCTGTCCAGATAGCAAGGCCTTTTATACCAGGAAAAATTCCTAACTATCCGCAGGCAGTAATAGAAGGATTACCTGTTGTTACGCAATCTGATGTAAAATGCCGATGGGCAGATGGAAGCGTAAAGCACGCAATTATTTCTTTTATTCTTCCTTCTGTTCGTGCTAAAGCTCCTGTCAAAGTATCTTTCCAAAACCAGACAATAGATCCTAATACTGGTTTTGAAAGCAAAAACAATATGCTCAATAATTACAACTTTGACGCTGTTATGCATATCAGCAATGCTTCCAATGAAAGTGCTAGCGCATCTGCACGCACCATGCTTATAAACAACCATTTTACCTATTGGACGAAAGGCACTGTTTGCACAACTATCATTCTCGCCGATCATTCCCAGAACCGTATGTATGATATGGGATTTACAGATCCACAAGGAAATAACTACAGATCTCTTCGTCCTATTTTTCATGCTTCTTTCTGGCCTGCTTTGAAAAAAGTTTATGTAAGGTTTATTGGCGAAATTGCTAATACAGAAGCACTACAAGGATTTTGGACATCTACAGGTTCTATCAAACCCCCTGGACCTTATAATCTTAATTTATTCCTGGGAGACAACTATCAGCTTGTTTATACAAAAAACAGTCTGAGTCATTATGCTAGAACTAGATGGACAAAAAAATTCTGGTTAGGTGGATCAGTGCCAATACTTTCTATAGATCATAATCTAAAATATATTGTAGCTACGAAAATGCTTAGTAATTATGATACAAGCGTCCAAATTCCTGAAGATGAAATTGCAGCACAATATGCTGAGTGGACAAATGCAAGCAAGGATCTTTTTGATGCTGGAAATTGGCAGAAATACATGCCATCAACAGGAGGTAGGGGCGATATTGGACCCCATCCTAATTGGGTAGTACAATGGCTTTATACTGGCGACAAGCGCATGTTTGAAAAAGCTTGCGGAAATGCAGATTTAGCGGCTGCATGGACTTCTCATCTCAGGGAAGGACAGCTAGGAAGATTTTTTGATACAAATAATACTGTAGATGCGATTGGAAAGGTTTTTTCTCTTAATGCCAGAGTAGGTGCATTTCTTCATCAATCCCATTGGAACGTTCCTATAAAAGAAAATCCTGTTGCTAATGGAGATTGGTTTCCCGATGCAGCACATTGCCCTGATCCATACTATGCACTTTATCTTTTAACAGGGGAATACTGGTATCTGGAACAGATGTATTTATGGACAGGGGTACAGGCAGGCTATTCCAATCCATCCCATCGAGGCCTTGATGGCAAAGCAGGAGCATTAGAATGGCTGGAAATAAGAGGGGCAGCATGGGCTTTCCGCAATAGGGTACGCACGGCAGCTATTGCTCCTGATAGCCATCCTGAAAAAAAATATTTTGAAAAATTGGTTGAAGATGTTATTGCTATTTGGGAAGGACAAAGAGATATCACTGGTACTTCCTATTACAACAATGCGAATTGGTTATGGGGTAATAGCCAAATGATGAAAGAAGCGAACTGGGGAAGCTATCCTATTCCGACGCTCCACACCTGGGACTTAGGAAATGATGGACTAGTTTATGGCCCCGATTGGAATCCCTCGGCTAAACCCCTGAGTGCTACATCACCTTGGATGTTTAATTTTTTGATGTATGCATTAGGAAATGCAATGGAGTTGGGTTATAAAACAGAAGCTCTTGCTCTCTGGCAAGGCCAATATATCGTGGATGCTATTAATACCCCACCATATTATTGGTTCCCTGTCGCCTATAGAATACCAACACTAAATTCTGGAAATAACCTGTATAGTACTATGGCTGAAGTCGTTAATGCCTACCATCCTGATACTAATTTTAAACTAGCATTTGATAATCAGATTTTAGATGCAAATCATGGCTATCCCAATATAGCGATGTCAGCCTCTGCTGCTGCTAAAGATGCAAATGTTCCTAATAGTGAACAGGCATGGAATTGGATCAAGAATAATGTGATTCCTGATTCTAATAATGCCAGTAAAAGATTACCCAAATGGAGAATTTTACCTAGAAAATAAAATTCTAGGCTATCATGAGAAGTTTGATGGAGAGAATCCGCCAAACTTCTCATGTACCTAAAAAAGCTTGCAAAATAAAAACAAAATGATAAAATGCATACTCAGATACCAGCCAGGGGCGTTGCCTGGGAATATGTTTATTTTTTTTCTCGTTTTAAAGGGATTTAAAATGCAATGTTGCCGACTTCTGGTGATAGAGGATGATTCATCTTTTGAAAGTTCTTTTAAGAAAAATCTTTTAGAAAGAAACTACCACATTGTTTCCGTCTCTTCACGAGAAGAAGCATTAAAGCATATCTCGCTTTCCTCTTATTCTACAGTGTTGTGGCAAATCGCTTCTATCCAGGAAAGAGAGCTTTACTTTCTTCGGGAAATTAAATCTTTGGATGAGCATATTCCTGTGATTGTTCTTTCTGATACCATAGATCGTAAAATTCTGATAAGTCTTATTTCCATGAAGATATTTGCCTGTTTGAATAAAGAACCAGATATTACAGAACTTATGGAAATGATTAAAGCAGCCCTGGAGACTTTTTCTGATGGTGAAGAAATAAAAATAGCTTCGGCCAAAATAGATTTTATGGAATTTATCATACCGGCAAGAACGAATTATATACCTCGATTGAGCAATTATATGGGATATTTTCTGTTTATGTTCACTCATCGGGATACACAAAGGCTGCTATATGCTTTTCGAGAGCTTTTACAAAATGCTATGGAACACGGCAGCAGCTATTGTCCTTCCAAAAAGATTATCATTCGATATTTGCAAACGCAAAAATTTTTGTTTTTTTCTATTGAAGATGAAGGCACAGGGTTCAATCTATCCTGCCTGCCCCATGCTGCTATTGGAGAAAGGAAAAATTCTGCGATGGAAGTAATGCAGTATCGTAAACAAAATGGAATGAGGCCTGGTGGGCTTGGAATTGCAAGTGCATTCAGCATTGCAGATGAAATTCTTTATAATGAAAAAGGCAATGCAGTGGTGATGATAAAATATTTTGGGTAAAAAAAAATAGTGTCCACGAAAAACAGAAAAGGCACGAAAAAGATTTAAAAACAATCTCAAGCTTCATTTTCGTGCCTTTCGTGTTTTTCGTGGACACTTATTCCTTTAAGAAGGCTTTCTGCTCCGCTTTGTAACTTATGGATTAGCAATACTTATTTTGCATTTCTTGTTTCTTTGGCGACTATCTGGTTCATATTGTCCAAAAGCCTTATTTCAAAGTACCTTGTGCTGAAGCGATCATAGCGAGCATTGAAGTATACTTTATCTCCGTGTTTGCAAGATTTTGCATCTACTTCCGATATCCTTCCATTATCGCTCACGGCATATAACCTTACAGATTGTATGTTACGCCCTTTCACTTCGAGAGTAATTTTGACTTTAGGAGTGAAAAAGTTTCCACCGCCAGCATCAAAATCAGTGATTATGATACTTGCCTGACCTGGCCAGGGATGAATTGGAGGTTGAGGAGGTTCAGGGGGAGTGAAAGACTGGACATGCACCCTTGCTTCGCCCTGAATTCCCGTATTTCTATCACGCGCCCAGACTCTGAATGTTCCTGCCTGATAGCCAGCTCTGTAAACACCCGATTGGTCTATTGCCCCACCTTCACAATTCCAGATAAAAGCAGCAGAGCATGGACGATTGAAGGAATCATAAGCTGTTGCCTGGAAGTTAGCCACCTGGCCTGGTGTGAGGCGTACTTGAGAAGGCATCACTTCAATTCGGGAAATTTGAGGATAAGCACCTTTGATCTGCACATTAGCAGTTGCCTGCACTCTGCCATACATGACTGTTATGGTATGATAGCCGTCCTGTTGGTTTGCTGTATATAAACCATTTTGGCTGATAGATCCGCCTGTTGCATACCATCTTACATTGGATGGATTAAAGTGGGTCTGGTTTTGGTCTACTGCTACGGCTATAAATTGTAAGTTATTTCCTGCTTTTATGATAGCATGGGAAGGATAGATGCTCAGGCTGCTTATCTGCTGTCCATGTTGTCCATGTTGTCCATATTGCGCCTGAACAGAAAGCAAAGAAAAACACAAAACTAAGAGTAGAATATAAAACCTCATAAAAAAATCTCCTTATAAAAATAGTAAAATCTTTTTTTCTATGCTTAAGTATGAAATATTTTTATAATTTTGGCAAATGATTTTTCTTTTTTTTTTGATAATGGGCAAAAATATGGAAATCCGTTTAGATTTACTTGTTGTAGAGCTTGGTTTTGCACAAGGTAGAAATAAAGCTCAGGAATTGATCGAATCAGGAGAGATAATGGTAGAGGGAAAACAAATTTTGAAACCTTCTAAAAAAGTCTCCAGAGCATCCCAGATCATTCTGAAAAAAGATACTTTTCCTTATGTTAGTAGAGCAGGGGTGAAGCTGAAAAAGGCTTTAGATGTTTTTGAAATTGTTTGCCAGGGTAAGATTGCTCTGGATGTCGGAGCATGCACAGGGGGGTTTAGTGATTGTCTTTTAATGGAAGGAGCAGCCAGAGTATATGCTTTAGAATCTGGCCATGATCAACTGGCAGATAAGCTTCGCAAGGATTCACGGATCATCAACTTAGAAAATTGTAGTATACAGTCAGCCAATCCATCCATGATACCTGAATTGGTAGATATTCTTACCATCGATGTTTCCTTCACAAGCATTATAGATGTTTTGCCCTCTTGCCTCCCTTTTCTCAAAGAAAGCTGTGAAATCATTGCCTTGATTAAACCTCAGTTCGAGGTTCTAAAAAAAGACAGAAAGAAAAATGGAGTCGTCAAATCCGATGCTTGCTATCCTATCCTATTGGAAAAAATGCAGACTTTTTTCCTGGAAACAGGAATACAAACTCAGGGAATCATAGAATCTCCTATTCTAGGAGGAGAAGGCAACAAAGAATTTTTACTTTATGGAAAAAATAGCCCAAACAATCCTTCTAAAGGATGATGGATTTCAAAAAACAAGAGGAAAAATTCTTGCTAATATTCCCTTTCTATGATATTTTAAAAATAATGTGTTAGCCAGTTTTTTGTATATATTTCAAGAAAAGTTGAAGTAAGTAGCGGTTACTAACTATAAATCTAAAATAAATATTTTTTCAAAGAAAGGTAAAAAATGGGTAAATTCATTGCTTTAAATGCCATTCTTATTTCTATGCTAGTTTTTTTGATTTCTTGCGAAACAGATTCAGGACGTTTTGAAAGAACCAAAAGAGAAAATTCGATTTTAGGCTATAAGCTTTACATTAGAGACTATCCTGAAGGAAAGTTTATTAAAGAGGCACAGGAAAATCTGCTTTTATTGGAAAACATTCGCCTGTTTAAAGACCCAAACCCCGCTAGAAGAATACTGGCTGTAAAGGCTCTTAATGTAGTTGCTGAAAAGGCAAATCTTGTGGTTCAGCCTCTTATAGAAATTTTGGGAGATAGCAATGAAGAAGTCCGAAAACAAGCGATTGAAACCATGTCTAAAATTGCTAAGCATTGCTTGCCAGAGCTTGTAAAGGGACTACAGCATTACAATGAGAATGTTAGAATGTCCATCATTAAAATCCTGGTGAAAATGGGTGATGTGGCGATGGAATCTGTTGTCAAAGCTTTAAATAGTAAAGATGTAGAAGTAAAAAAAATGGCCTTGGAAGCTATCAAGCAAATGGGGGAAAGTGCTGCCATTGCTATCCCAGAACTCCTTAAAATGCTTAAGGACGATGATGGAGATGTCCGCGAAAAAGCAGCGCAAGCTTTAGGCGAAATGGGACCAAAAGCACTTCCGCTTATACCTGATTTTGTCAGATTACTGAAAACGAAAGATAAGGCTTTACAATTGCAGGCAATGCAGGTATTGGGCGCAATGAAAGAAAAAGCCGATGTAGCCATTCCTGAGCTTATGGATCTTTTAAAAGATAAAGACTCTGATATAAGAAAAAAAGCAGCCAACTGTCTTTCCAGACTAGGAGAAAAAGCACTATTGCCTTTGATACAGGCACTCAATCGTCTGGATGCTGCCGACCAGGAAATCAGAATTCTGGCAGCAAAAGCCATAGGAGATATGGGACCAAAAGCATCTTCTTCTATTCCTCATCTGATGAATGCTCTAAGCGATCAGAATTTATCCGTAAGAGTCAATAGCATTGAAGCCATTGGAAAAATGGAAGACAAGGCAGCTTCTGCTATCCCTAATCTTATCTCCCTTTTACAAGATCCCAATCGTGAAATTTATACTCAGGCATGCAAGTCTTTGACCCAAATAGGCAAAAAGGCAATTCCCTATCTCATTGAAGGATTGCAAGATCAAAATTCTCAGATACGAAGAAATGCTGCGGATGCACTGGGGAATATGGGAGAAAAAGCAGAATCCGCCATTTCCTATTTGATACAATGCTTTAAGGATCAGGATTGGACAGTGATCCTCAAATCAGTAGATGCTCTGGTCAAAATTGGGGGCAAATCGGTCAAGCCTCTTCTTGATACATTCAATAGCCATGACAACAGCGATGAAATAAGAAGACTGTCCTCTGTTGCTTTGGGGCTTTTGGGAGAAAAAGCAGAGCCTGCTGTCCCCTATTTCATCGATGCACTCAAAACAGAATCTCCTAAAATTCAGCTATATGCAGCAGAAGCTTTAGGAAAAATAGGACCAAAAGCTATGTCTGCTGTTCCTGCTTTGCGTGCTGCTATGAAGGATGCTGATGATGAATTGTACAGGGCGATCAAGGGTGCTATAGACAGTATTCAAGATAAAAAGAGGCAACAATAAAAATCAGGAACTTCTATGGACAATATAAATCCAAAAAAAGAGCATGATATTGAAAAAAAATTGAAAAAAGACGAAGCTTTTTCTGATGAAGATGTGGTGGTCTATTCTTCCTGGGATGAGCAAGAAAATCAAGCCAAGGAAGAAAAAACACCCTCGGAAGGATGGGTAATTACAACAGATTGGGAGAAAAAATTTTCTGTAGAAGAAAAGGAAGAAGACATTATGGAAATTGCAGAAGAAATGTCTCAGGAAATTTCTTCTGCAAAATCAAAAGTACTTTATCAAACCAGCCTTTCAGAAGAAGCTATTATTGAAGAAATCGTCTACGATCAGGAGCAAGAGCAGGAAATGGTTTCAGAAAATATCCAAAAGCAAGAAGAATCAATAGAATCAATAGAATATGGAGAAGAAATCATTCCTGAAACAAAACAAAATTCTGCTGTAAAGCAGCAAGAAAGCCTTGATTCTAAACAAGCAAGCACAAACTTAGAAGAATATGAGGAATACGAAGAAGAAATGGACAGCTTTGAAAAACCGAAAGAAAAAATTTCTATTTCTGTTCCTGAAGCAAGGCAAGAGGCGGTTTCTAAGGTAGAAAAATCCAAAGAGAAAATAGACACCAGACAAGAGAGTGTTTCTAAACCAGAAGAAAAGTCCAGAGAAAAAGCCGCCAAAAAATCTGCTGTAAAAGAAGAAAGCAAGCCGAATGAACTTGCCGTTTCCTCTAAAATAGAGTCCAGACCTCCGACAAAACAGATAAAGGATCAAGATGCACCTTCTTTGAAGCAAAGCGATTCTAATAAAGAAAGGTATTCCTCCGTGACTGAAAAACAAATACAAAATATTCCACAAAATTTACCAGAAAAAGAGATAGAGGCAAAGACCTCAGAAACAAAGGTTGAGGAACCTCAAGAAGATTTTGTAGAAGAAAAGCCCCTTGCCGATTTTCAGTGGCCTGGAGAAAAATCTGTCTATTTCTTTTATATCTGGCACTGCGCTCAGAAAGATGAGCCAAAAGAAAACTGGATGTCAGGACGATTTCCTTTTCTTGCTACGAAAATGCCTTTGCCACCAGAAGAAAAGCTCGATAAATCCTTTAGTAAAAAAGACTGGGCTTTCAAGAGACTTCAGTACAAAAAAGACATACCACTCTATTTCTACTATCCTGAAGTTTTTCAGCCTTCTTTTTATGACCCACAAAAAATAGCCTATTTGCGTTCTTTGTATTTTGCCTATTTTCCTGCTTATTTTCGGGAAGTCCCTCTTCCCCCGAAAGCCAATAAGGAAACAAAAGGCCCATTGCTGGATCCATCGCGTTTGAAATCCATTCCTTTCTTAGATGAATCCTCGGAAATGGAACACCATGTCGCCTGGCTCAATAGCAAGCTCAAGGTATTGGAAAAAAATCCTATTATTCCTAAGGCAAAAGCAGAGAATATCGAAGGTATTGTAGCACTACAACAGATACTACGATTTTACCTGCGCCTCTATGGTTTCTTACTCTGGTCGTTGAACTACTTTTGCAACTATGATAACCATGCTCGTCTCGGCTTCTCTTCAACAGGACAGGAAATCTTTTCCAATTCTTTTCCTATAGGTTTGGATATTTGCGATTTTCTTACAGTACGCACAAAGCTGCCTATTACTTCAGCCAGTCCTATGTCTGTAGGAAATAAAAAATTGCGATTGGAAGAAAGAGAAATTATTCCCACTTTCCTTGGACTTGGCAGCTTTAAAGGCAATAGTTTTTTGGAAATGAAAGAGGAAGGCTTTCAAAAACAAGATTTTATGATTTTTGATAATTGTCCTTCGGAAGGAAACAGAGCCGAAAAAACAGCAGAAAATTTCCGATTGTTTCATAATTTTTTTAAAAAATTCCTTTTTGCTGGCATAGATGAGCTGCTTGCATCGCATAAAATCCGAATTTTTGTGCGCAGATTTCTGAATGAAGATAAAGTAGCTTTGGGGCTGAAGGATGACAAGTTGCAAGATTCTTCAAGTTTTAACACAAAGAATATCTATGAAAAAACAATAGAAACCATGCAGCCAGGAAAAAAAATGCGGTATTTGAAATCTCTGCTGCCTCAGGAAGCAAGCCAGGAACTCTATCACGCTTTTGCGCTAAAAACAGAGCCACTTCCCTGGAATAATGTTTTTGTGGAAGAATCTCCTAAATCCTGGGAGCTTGTAGGGTATCTTACATACAACTCAGAATGGAATACCAGCAACATAAGCAATCAGGTACTTATGGATTTTTTCTATCCTGATGCCATGCCCCAGAAAGATCCCAGAGAGTTCGTTCCCCAGGGTGTTTTACCTTTTGTGATTGGGGGAAAAGCAGACAGTAGTACAGAACGCTAAACATCTCCCAGGGAATCCCCTGGGAATTATTCCAATAAAGGGTTTTAGGATGATTTCTTATAAAGAATTTCGTGAAGTCTATAATAAATTGCCTAAAGAGAGAATCTTTCAAAAAGAGACCTGGGAAACTGTATCCAAAACCATTAAAGGAGAAGAGCAATCTAATACTTTGGTTTTAGTCGTACGCTCTGCAAACCAGTCCACTTTAAAGACAGTGTGGTTTACTACAGATGGCACCTGGGTGTATTCTTTTAATTTAAACGAAGAAGAGGAATACAACAAAGGCTCTATTCTGAGCGATTTTGAGCAACTGAATCTGGGGGTTTCTTACCAATACTCTCTCTCTCATATCAAAACTTTGCAGATGCTAAGCTCTCGCGATGTGGAGACTCTTTTTGAATTTCATCGACAGGGCAAACTTCCAGAAAAAACAACCCAGGAAGATATACAGGAGCTACTTTTCGGCAAGACCAAGGAAAAGCCTGCTGTCAGCTTCAAA
Source organism: uncultured bacterium (assembly GCA_938003875.1). Lineage (GTDB taxonomy): Bacteria > Planctomycetota > Uabimicrobiia > Uabimicrobiales > JABWCH01 > JABWCH01. The sequence goes on along the minus strand of CALKWO010000072.1, from coordinate 7,616 downwards.
ATAAGATTGATAGAGCTTTTCAGTGCCAAACTCATGGAACAAATTCCTTACGAACAAGATATGCTAACGCTTTTTCAAAGAGCCAGGGAAAATATGACTGTACAAATCGGCAACGAGGAACATCAGCGTTTGTTTATAACCATTGCACCACTATGGAAAAACCTGTTTACTGCTTTTTCTGTCCCTTCCTCGCTAAAATTGCACGTCCAATTTTATATCATGCATATTTTACCCACATTTAGTGATGTAGAATGGCCTGGAGAAAGAGGATAGAAAAAATAGGAGAAGATTCATGCTGGACAATATGAAAATTGAATTAGGAAAATACTACCATTTTGAAGATTTGCGTAAAAAATGGGAAGAAAACTATCCCGAAGCGGAGCCTCTGACAATAGAGTTTTTAGAAGAAAATCTGTCACCAGAAATCAGACTTTATGAAATTGAAGGCAACTATGTTTCCTTTCATCTCAAAAGCTTAGGGGATATTTCCCAGATTACAGAAGGAACATTCACCGTAGAACGATGCAAAATTGATTTTAAAAATCCTAAAATCTTTAGTGCCCGTGTTAATGTTTGTGGCATAGACCAGGGTTCTCACAGCGATGGTATTGTTCTGTTTCAGGATAGCGACAAGAATTTTTTCGTAGAGCTGGAAGACAACCAATACCAAAGAGAACTTGTGAATATCAAGGATCTTTTTCAAGGGGTTTCCGAAGAGAAAAGGACACAAGGCTATATCTATCATTTTCCTGCTCGTGGTGTTGTGCTCAAGCAAAATACACTTTCTCTAAACCGATCTGCTCACAATGCGGATTGTCGTCCCAATTTTGGGCGTATGGATTTCTCTCAGAATAGTGTATACCAGTTGGTCACTGCAAAAGATACCTATCGGCCTATCAATACAGATCCTGCCCAAGGTCTGAGGCTTACTGTTTTCGATAAGCCTTATCTTTCTGTTGAAAATCTGTCACGAAGGATTTATGGGAATTCCAACTGTACTTTTGTTTACTCCTCTCCGTCTATCCACTCAGAGGAATACCATAAAAAATACCGAAAATTGCTCAACCTTACTTTCCGCTTTCCAGACCAGCAAAAAGTTTTTTCCTATGAAAAAACAGAAGCAATAGGCTATGCAGCCGTAGCACTTTTAGGAAATAGCACGGATAAAATAGCAGCCAACTATGACCAATACACAGAAAATTTTGCCAAAAATTTCAAGAGACTCTTCCAGGAAGATCTGAGCCTGCCTGCTTTAAGGCGCAATCGAATTTACTTGGAAATTTTCCATTCTGATGTAGGTGCAGAAACCCGCGATGCCACCATGCAATCTTTTACCATAGACCCTCCTAAAAAGCATGAGAGAGAATGCAATATTCGTCCTTGCTGGATGGGCTATAGAGGCCAGAAATATACAGGCGGACGCTATCAGAACATTTTGTTTAAAGACGTTCTCATGGCAAATCTCATCGTAGCACTCTTAGGCTTGCAATTTGGAAAAACAGAAGAGAAAAAAGCCAAAAATACCCTGCCTCTAATAGAAGAATCCTACAAAGAAGGAAAGCAGGCTTTTCAAGAAATTATCCAGGAGATTGCAGTACTACAAAAAGAAAACACGGAGCTATTGAAATTTGCTGCTTATTGTGATCTTTTGAAAATTTCTGCTAAGGCAGACATTTTGAAAAATATCCAACTGGATAGTGAATACACTCGTACTCCAGAAATTACAGAGCTTTTGGACATCACGGAAAAGATTCTCAGCAGCCCGCTCAACCATCCTGTTAGTGAAGAAATTGCCAGACTCAATAGCGAAAGGCTTCTCAAATATTTCAGACTGGACCAGAAACCCGTCGGCAATCCCAATGAATATTGCCGCCATCCTTCTTTGATTTACAATATACCCATTGGGCCTTCCGATGTTCCTAAGAAGATCGCGGCTCTTCTATCTAAAATAGACAATCTGAAGTTTACCATGAGCGATGGAAGCAAAATTCGTTTCAGAGAGTGTACTCTTCACCTTGCAGAGCTGATTAAAATAAAATGGGCAAAAGAGCTGGAGCAAAATTACAATGAATCCCTTCCCCATCACGGCATAGAGCAATCCTGCTTCCAGTACCAGCAGGGGATTCCCGTTTCTCTTTCTTCCAAAGAAGACAAAGAGATGATCCGCCACTATTCTGATCCTGACTTTTATGCTCGTATAGCATCTTTTATTTCAGGGCTTTGCGAAAGCGATATTGCAGAGATAACAAAAGTGGATCTTTTCCGTATGGCACAACTTTTTCTTCCTGTAATATGCGCTGAAGAAAGCCAGAATTTCGCTCTTTTACAAAAGAGACGAGAGTCTTTCTATTTCGCGCCTGCCCAGGAGCAAGAAGAAATCGATTCCAGAATCGAAAGACTAAGCAAGCGAACAAAGCTCTCTTTGCTTCAGGCAAGACAAATTTTTGAGCAATTTCCCCAAACAAAGGAAAAATATTGTGTAGACTCCTTTATGGTCCCTCTCAGTGAAACTCTGGCGGAAATTTTATTGAACCTGATTTCTCTCGTCAGAGAATTCCGATCTAATTTTCCTGATATGAATAAATCCTGGGAGAGCTTTACCAGTCTCTATAAAAAGCAGCCCAGAAGCCAGTCTTTGCAAGAATGGCAAATGTATTGCAAGGAAAAAGATGCTCCTTTGCCTATATCTTTGAATTCTTTAGGTGCAGAAACATGCGAAATAGAATTGAAGAAAGCTGCTGATGAAATCAAAAAGCATAAAATCGATGCGCCTATTGGCGTAGTCTTGAAAAATTTCAAGATCGCGTCGAAAATCATTGAGGAAACAGCAAAGACAAGAACCAGGCTACCTCTGTTGATCAAAGAATTTATGGAATGCAATAAAAAAGTCTTCCGAACCGAAGACTGGAGTCTCATTCTCAATGGAATCTCCTATTACCTGGCAATGGCAGGAGAAAATTTTTATCCAGGAATCGAAACTCTTTGCCAGATTTTCCAGCAAAACCTTGCTAACCAATCTCAGGCAAGCGAAGAAGCCAGCCTCTTTTATAAAAATTTTGCTTCTTTCTGGCAGCCAGAACCTGTAAAGTCCTCCTCAGAGCCATCCAACCAAGCTGAAATGACAAAGAATTTGGTTCAGGCTTACAACGGATGGCTAGCCAGAGTCGAAAATCTGCTGCAAGAAATTCGGGATTGCGAAAGAATCCAGGGAAGTCCTCTACAAAACTATCATATCAATGAAGATCTCTATGGGCAATTCAGCACACTACAGGGACAGGCAAAACCTCATCTGAACAGCTTTGTTTTTTATATTTTTTCAGGTCAGGGAACACATGTTCTGTATAAATTCATGGCAAAGCATATCAACAATGCTATCTTGCTGAAAACTGTAGACAAAGATGGCAAGATCGGGCTGGCGAAAGGATACCGCTCTCAGGTCCATTTTTTGGATATAGACCAGTTGATGTCTGTGGTATTCGGAGGAATGGAAAATCTTTCTCCTTCGCAGGAGTTATATGAAATTGCCCGCAAATCTCTTTCTCGCAAGCTGATTGCACCTTTAGGGCTGGCGATATTGGGAAGCTATCGTTGCAGTGCAGACAACAAAGTCAATTTTAGCCCCAGCGCAGAAGTAGAGCTTGACCCTTATGATCTGATAGCCACTTCTTCTGTAGGTCCAGAGATGGAAAATCAGGTACAGTATCCATTTACAGGAGATCTGGTATCCTATATCGAAGACCAAAGACCAGTCGCAGGCATAAAACTGGAAAAAGAATTGCTGCCCCCTGAGGACAGAATCTATTTTGTGCCAGCAACGACTTTAAAGCCTGCTTATTTTCAAATCAGCAAAACTGGTGGCAATGTGAATGTCTGGAAAAGAGAAGTTGCCCGCCACCATCACGGGGCACAGTGGCAGCCTCAGAGCTATTATTATCTAGGATGTTTTGAATTTCCAGAGTTTGAGAAAGAAATGGAACTCTATCTTTTACCTTTTGTTTCCAAATCCCATAGAAAGAGAGAAGACAGAGTTGCTGTTTTGTTCAAAAACAAAAGAGAAAATATTCTCTATGCTCAGCCCAACCTGGAACACAAACTCCCTGCCAAGATACTGAAGCTTTGGGATAAAGACCATGATTCCGCTCAGGAAGAACAAGCCTATCCTGGCGAATTTTTCCACGGCAGAGTTTTTGTCTTGAAAGACCTCTGGCCCAAACAGCAATTGATTGCTTCCATCACAGGTCAAAACCATTTTTCAAGATTTTTAAGCCTGGCAGAAATTTCTGGTAGCTAGTATGCCCAAAATGGGCGAAATATAGGCATCGGTCCAAAAATCAATAAATTGTCAATCGAACCATATTTGATTTTGTACTGATGCCGATAAAAGTGTAAAGAATGTTCCACGAAAAACAGGAAAGGCACGAAAAAGAATGTCCGTGTATTTCGTGTTTTTCGTGGAAAAAAACTAGTTTTAAGGAATTTTTGTATTGGTCAAACTGATCCTGTGCAAAATGAGTAGTGCTATGGCAATAGCATCTACTCCATTTTGCGGTTCTAGCATACTTTTAAAGAAGGCACTATTTATATCTTCTCTTGAAATATGCTCAACAACATTTTGACTAAAACAGTTTTAAGGAATTTTTGTTGTATTTTTCTTATAAAAAATTTTTTCTTTTTTGTCTTTTTCCACTTTCTTTACTCCTTGCATTGAATCTGGGAAGATATCCCGTTACTTGGGAAAATGTTCTTGTTGATATTCAAAAGTATTTGCAAGGTGATTTGCTGTTGCAAAATTTTTCTCCCGATACTCACGTTATGCTCGTCCGAATCCCCAGAATATTTATGGCAATCCTTGTAGGGGCTGCTCTATCTGCATCTGGTATGGTATACCAATGCCTGTTCAGAAATGCTTTGGTTTCCCCTGATATACTGGGAATTTCTTCAGGAGCCTGTTTGGGAGCAGCAATCGCTATACTTTCGTCTTTTCGCCATCCATTTTTGATACAAGGCTCGGCCTTTTGTTTTGGAATTATGGCAGTGCTTTTGACTTACAGGCTTTCTATACTGAGCGGAGGCCATACTGTCATCATGCTGGTCATGTCGGGAATCATCGTTTCTTCCTTTTGCAGTGCGTTGCTATCTATCCTGAAATACACTGCCGACCCTTATAGCCAGCTCCCTGCCATTGTTTTCTGGATTATGGGAGGATTGCACCAGGTAGGATGGAAAGAACTAGGCTTTTCTTTTCCCCTTGTTTTTTCAGGTCTTGCGACAATCTATATTTTAAGGCGCAATCTGAACATTCTTTCTTTGGGAGATGAAGAAGCTACATCCCTGGGCATCAACGTTCCGCTTATGAGACTTATTTTTATCATTGCCAGCACCGTAGTCGTAGGAGCGACCATTGCCATTACAGGAGTTGTGGGTTGGGTTGGGCTTGTCATGCCTCATATCAGCCGCATTATAATCACCAGCGATCATACAGTCTCTCTTCCGTGGTGTATGGGAATCGGAGGATGCTTTCTTTTGATCATAGATACCCTGGCTCGCAGTTTAACCCCTCAGGAAATCCCCATAGGAATCATCACTGCTTTGATTGGCGCACCCTTTTTCGCCTATTTGCTACTTTTCACAAAAGAAAAAGGATGGGGAAAATGGTAAAAGTAGAAAACCTTTCTTTTTCTTATAATCCTGGTTCCTGGCTTTTGAAAGACATCAGCATGTCTTTTTTGCCAGAAAAAATTTCTGTGATTTTAGGAAGGAATGGAGCAGGAAAGTCTACCCTGCTCAAGTGCCTTTGCAAAACCTTGAAACCACAACAAGGCAAAATTTACCTTCATGACAGGGACATTGCCCTGCTCAATGAAAAGCAAATAGCTCAAAAGATAGCCATTGTACGCCAGGAATCCCATTATATTTTTCCTTATACTGTTTTAGACATCGTCCAGATGGGAAGAACCCCTCATTTGAATTTTTTGAGCGTTCTGAACGAAGAGGACAGGCATATTGCATATCAGTCGCTGGAAATGATCGGTATGGCATCTTTCGCTCATCGTAAAGTCCATGAGCTGAGCAGCGGCGAAAGGCAAATGGTACTGCTGGCAAGAGCCTTATGCCAGTCTCCCGAAATTTTACTGTTGGATGAACCCAATACACATCTGGATATAAACAACCAGTGGTATATGCTTGGACTGATCTCCAGGCTTTGCAAGCAAAAAAAATGGACAGTCATAGCCGTGATCCATTTACCAGAAATCGCATACTGGCTTGCCGACTATGTGTTTATGCTCCATAAAGGCGAACTTGCATTCTCAGGCACTGTGCAAGAAGTCATGACAGAGCAAAATCTGGAAACAATCTATGAAATGCAGATGAAAGCCTATCCGCTACAAGACAAATATACAGCCTTTGTCCCGACTATAAAATTATAAAACTTTCAAAAGGAATAAAATATGCTAAAACTTTTTCTAATCTGCTTTTTTTCCTTTTCTCTTTTTCTCCACACTCAGGAAAAAAGTATAGAGGATGCTATTCCTTATCCTTTGGAAAAATTCCAAAAGCAGGAAGAAATAGAAGAAAAAATCCAAAATTCTACAGTGCAACTTTCGTATTATGCTACTCCTTTGCAAGAGATAGTGGAAGAATGGAAAACCATAACCGAAATCTCTATCGTCCTTTCACCACAAATCTATTTGTATAGGAACGATCAGCAATTGCGTCTGACTTTAAGCACAGAAACAATCAAATTCCAAAAAGCATTAGACCTCGTTACCAGGTATCTGGATTTGATCTATTACATAGACCAGGATGTTCTTATGATTGCCCTGCCTGGTTCCAAACCAGCAGAAGACATAGACAAACAACTCTGGTATGGGTTGAAGAATGCTCGCGGTAAATACACGCTACAAAGGTCTGAAAACAGTACATCAGAGCAGATGCAAGAAACCCTGGATACTATAATAAGTCTGGAAATCTCTATGCAATCTCTGGATAAAATCGCTCTGGTTTTAGAAAATGCCATACAAAAGCCCGTGCTTGTGGATATAAGGCTCAATACTTTTTTAGAAAAGGAAGGCAAAAAAGAATTTTTCCTTTCTATCCGCGAGCAAAAACTCAGGGACATTCTGGATCAGTTCTGTCAATCCTATAGCATAGCCTGGATTGTAGAAGGAAATGCTATCTATTTTTCCCTCCCAGAGTACATTGCCCCCATACAGTCTTCTCAGGAAAAAAGGAAAAAAGAAGAAGGCCGTATGAATAGTATCTGGGAAACTCTTCTCCAGTCCAAAATGCCATTGCCCTTGCCAGAATATTCTCTACCTCAAATTATAGAATATCTTAAAAAACAATGGAGAATAGAACTCATCGTTGAGCCAGAGCTATGGCAATATGATACCAAATATAGCTTTAAAGAAAAAAGCCTGGCTTTAAAAGAATTGCTGAATATCATCGCACAAGAAAACCAGGCAGCCTATATTTTAGGTGAAAACAATACGATCTATCTGCTAAAAGAAGAAAAGTAAAAAAATACCTGGTTCTAACAGAATCTGTGGTATGTATAGTCATAAAATATAGAAGGCTGAATACCGCCTGCTGGAGCAGATGCTATTATCATAGCA
>CALKWO010000071.1 GCA_938003875.1 uncultured bacterium | reverse complement strand
ATAGACCATAGGGAACGAGTTTGCCCTGTCCCTTTTCCCATGCACTACCTTCTTTGGCCGATAAAGCCCAACGCTTGCGCTGGCGGGGAGCGAGAGTGCCGTCTTCCATATAATAAGGAATCCTGAGCCAGTTCCCTTTCGGCTCAATGCCAAGGTTTTGCAAAAATTTTTCGGGTAATCCTTTGGCAAAGGCCAGGTCAGCAACGGTAATTCCATAGTTTTTTCGGAAATCTGTCTGAGGGAACAAATCTTTCCAGGACAAATTGAGAGCCTGTAAAATTTCCTCTCCTCTGCATCCAGCATGGCATTTGATCAGGATTTTTTCATCACTGCCAAGACCAATGGAAAGGCTATTGTGTTTGTCATCATGAGAGGGACAACGAGCGATCCAGTTTTCTCCGCTTTTCTTTACATTCTGAAGTAAGGCTAAAAAATTTTCGATTATCATAATTTTTTCCCTAAATTAAAAAAAAATAGTCTGGCATTCAGGGAAAACTTTTGTTATAAATATAAAAATCCCTGAAGCCAGGTGTTAAATGTGAAAGCTGAGTAAACTTGCCGGTCTACCTCAGCTTTTCGCATTTATATCTATCAAACTTTCTCAAACTTCATTATTATCTTGATTTACAGCACCTTCTTTATTTAGAACATTTCCAAAAATACATCAGAAATTTTCCAATTTTTTTTCTTGGTTGAAAAAAATATGGCTAGATTTTTTGCAAGATTGTTCTTGGATAATGGAAAAAAGGTGAGATGTTTTTTTGCAAAATAAATGTCATTTTTGCTTCCTTTCAAAATATTAGTGAAAGAAAGCAGAAAATAAATTTTGGAAAGTTCTAAGATAGCTTCTATCTTTTCGCCACCATACTACAATTCTCTTGAATATAGGATGAGGTTCAAATAAATTGCTCAATTTCGATGATAATCACGGTTAGAAATTTCTGTGCGATTTCTCCAACCTTTGAAAATATATAGTGGTGCGCGGAAATAAAAAGTTCGTGCAGTTGTTGGGTTGGGCAGAAAATAAAGAGAGCCGAGAGGCTCTTTTTTTGTTTCTGCCGTAAATAAAGGATCACAGAGCAAAAAAAAATTGATTTTGGTTCAAAAACCCAATTTCAGCTTTTTAAGTGAATCGCTAAAATCCTTATATTTATTGCATGATGAAAATCGAATCTGTTTAAACCTTAAAAAGACAATGGATTGCGCTCTATTATGGGCGTGATCCATTGTCTTTTTTTTTGGACTGAGTGCGCACCTGGAGGTTAAAAGGGAGGTTAAGGATTTTATTGGTGTTCTGAGGCCGTATTTTCTCCGATATTTTTTTCTGTCTTTGCTAAAAAAGTCAAATTACAGAAAAAAATATTTTCTCATAAAGTTATGTATAAATAAAAGTTACAAACTTTTTAAAAAAATCTGCAAAAAATCTACAAAAATTCTCAGTTTTTTTTTCATTTTGATTGGGGATATAGGTAGAGGACTCACATTTGCAGATTGAGAAAAGGAAGGAGATTTTATATGGCAAGAAAGCCAAAACCCGCTCCAATTTACGATAGAAATAAAAAGAGCTATCGCCTGAATTTCTGTATTAACGGCAAACAATACCGCCGTTATTATATCCCCGAACGCCAAATGGCGTATGCCATCCAAAGTGAAATCAATAGTCTGGTAATGCAGTATCGGTATGGTTTCGTCTCACCCCCGCCGGGAGTATCACTGGCGGATTTCATCTTTGAAACCGTCATGCAAAAACATGCTCCGGTAGAAGAAACCATGGAAGATGCACCAGGCCAAATTTTTTATCTTTCTCAACTTCTGAAAGACTACGAAAGTTATCTAACTCCTCCTTGCAAGTCTTTGAATACATGCAAAATGGAAATCATTCATATCAATCATCTCCGGAAATTCCTTGAAAACGACTATCATCGTGACCCTCTTTTGGAAGAGGTCAGTGTGAGTTTTTTCAAGCAATATAAACAATTCCGGTATCGGCAAGGCGTGTGTTCTGATACGGTCAACAAAGAACTCGCTACTTTTCAATATATATTTCAGGGAGCAGTAACAGAAGACCTGATTACCCAAAACGTGCTGAAAGACGTGAAAAGAGACAAAACCAAATTTTCCTGCGACCGTTTTAGAACGCATTCGGATGTGGAGGAATTCCTTTCTACCGAGAGTTATAGCGAAAAAGAAAAGAGGGATTTTCTTCGCTTTCGGTATTTCAAGCCCAAAGAAATCCAAGAACTGCTTACTTTAGCAGAGAATAAACCTTTGTATCCCATTTTAGCAGTATATGCTTATACCGGCATCCGCCGGAGCGAATTGATCAACCTGGAATGGGCGGATGTGGATTTCAAAAGCAACGTTATTGCCGTTGGTTCCAACAAACAATCCATGAAACGCCAGCGAGTAAAACGATCCATCCAAATGCACCCGAAACTGGTGGACATACTAAAGGTGCAAAAGGAACTAACCGGTAAGTTTCGATGGGTGTTTGCTAAAGAAAACGGAAGCCAGTTGTCGGTGAACTACCTGCGAGAAGCCTTGAAAAGCTTGGTAAAGGATACAAAATTCGAAGGCATTGGCTACCATGCATTTAGACATTCGCTCGCGAGTAATCTTGCGGCGGAAGGAGTGGATCAAAGGATCATAGATGCGATTATGGGACACCAAACCAAAGAAATGCGCCAGAGGTACCAGCATCTCTTTCCGGAAATAAAACGCCAGGAGATCAGTAAGCTCAATTATTTGTAATTTCGAAATTTATGGTAAGCCTGGAATATTGGGAGGGCTGTAAATGAGAAAAGCTGAGGCATTCACAGCAAGTTTTCCTCAGCTTTCAAACTGCTCATTTCAAGACCTCCTGAAATCAGGGGTTATTTTTTTATACCATAAATTCCCCCTGGATTCCAGTCTATTTTTAGGGGAAAAACATGATTCTTGAAAATTTTTTAGCCTTACTTCAGAATGTAAAGAAAAGCGGAGAAAACTGGATCGCTCGTTGCCCCTCTCATGATGATAAACACAATAGTCTTTCCATTGGTCTTGGCAGTGAAGAAAAAATTCTGATCAAATGCCATGCTGGATGCAGAGGGGAGGAAATTTTACAGGCATTGAATTTATCCTGGAAAGATTTGTTTCCTCAGACAGATTTCCGAAAAGACTATGGAATTAGCGTTGCTGATCTGGCCTTTGCCAAAGGATTACCCGAAAAATTTTTGCAAAACCTGGGCATCGAGCCGAAAGGGAATTGGCTCAGGATTCCTTATTATATGGAAGACGGCACTCTCGCCCCCCGCCAGCGCAAGCGATGGGCTTTATCGGCAAAAGAAGGTAGTGCATGGGAAAAGGGACAGGGCAAACTCGTTCCCTATGGTCTAT
>CALKWO010000070.1 GCA_938003875.1 uncultured bacterium | reverse complement strand
AAAAACAACCTAAAAAAATCAAAATTCTTTCCTTAGAAGCTGCGGAACGTAGGATTGATATTTTATGCAATAAGTAATAAATATCCTATTCTAATCAAAAGCGACTAAAAACATTATAATGAACAGGGAATTTAAGTCAACTGAATTTTAAAACTAGGATGCAGCATTGTAAAGTTTGTCGCTTGCGTTGCGTTTTCGCTATTTTACTTCTTAATTTGACGCTAAACCTTGACAAAAAAAACTCCTGAGATACAATATAACGAAATGGATTTCAAATTTCAAAAACAATTCATGAAACTTTTGATACATCATTCGTGTTTTTTCCTGATTAACTGGGTTAAGGAAATGCTCTCGTGATTACACAAGAAAATTTAAATAAACTTCGGCTACAATGTGAAATTTTTTTAATGGCAGGGAAAACAAGCCAGGCACTCGAAGTTTATGAAAGAATCCTGGAGTTTTCATCAGATCCTTTTGTATATACGGCAAAAGCTAAATTGCTGGAATGTTTGAATGAAAACTCCAAATCATTGGAAGCTTTTAAAAAAGCTTTGGAGTTGACATCCGATGATAATAAAAATCGTCTCAATATCCTTCGTGCGATCCTGGAATTAGAGGAGTCAGATAGCGGAATACTCAAATTGTTGGCAGAAAAAAATTGGATGGATCATCCAACACAACACCCAATATTGAAAGATCCTGGGATACAGCAACAAGATGGGGAGAAAACAGAAATCGTTTCCCAAAAGGTGGAGCAGTCCTTTGAGGTAGCTAAAAATAGTGGAGGTTTTTCTGCCAGCGATATAAAAACAGAAATCGGGCTGGAAAAACCTTTCGAACCTTCCCCAGAAACAAAAGAAGATATGCCAAAGCGTTTTGGGCGTTATCAAATTTTGAAAAAGCTGGGGGAAGGGGGAATGGGGATTGTATACAAGGCTTGTGATTTAGAGATGGGAAGAATCGTTGCAATCAAGGTGATTGGGGGGAAAGGGGATTTCAACCCACAACAGGCCCATCGTTTCCTCAAAGAGGTGAAAGCAACGGCAAAACTCTCCCATCCTAACATTGTCTCTATCTATGATTTTGGGGATTCTCCGCAACACTACTTCACCATGGAATATATAGAAGGGAAAACGTTAGGCCAGCAAATCCAAGAGGGAATCTTTCATCCTAGAAAAGCAGCAAAAGTCCTCCAAAATATTTGTCTTGCTATTGAATGCGCTCATAAGGCACAAGTTATCCATCGGGATTTAAAACCTGGCAATATCATGTTGGACAAAGCTGGCAACATTAAAGTCATGGATTTTGGCCTTGCTAAATTTTTGGGATCAGAATCCAATCTATCACGAACAGGCGATATCGTGGGGACTCCCACATATATGCCTCCTGAGCAGGCAATGGGAATCCTCGTTGATGAGCGAAGCGATGTGTATTCTATAGGTGCAGTCGGATATGAAATGATTACAGGGAGGCCTATCTTTCAAGGCCAAACGCTATTCAATATTCTTCATCAAGTTTCTGACAAGGAGCCTTTGCGTCCACAGTCCATCAACACCAATATCGATATAGAAATCGAAACAATTATCTTGAAGTGCCTGGAAAAAGCTCCTGATAAAAGATATCAGAGTGCTGCTGAACTACGAGAAGAGCTGACCCGATATCTGGAAAATCGTCCAATACTTGCCAAACCGCCTACCCCTCTGGCGAGAATTATAAAATGGACAAAGCGCAACAAAGAAATTTCTGCAGCGATAGCAGCAATAGTGATCAGCATATTGACGGTATTTTTTTATGTCGTTTATCAATGGCAAAGACAGGTAAAACACAATCTGGCTTTAAACATCATCCATGAAGTGATGCAATGGGATAAAGCCCAGGTAGACTATGGTAAGGAAGTACAACCTCAGTTTGAAAAGGCAGAAAGCCTCTCTACACGAGATATAGTGTACCAGAAATGGGGACTTTTTTGCTTTCAGTATGCCCAGGCACAGATACATCAAGCTCGTAGTCGAAATGGCACTATATGCCAGGAAGATCTTGTCAATCGAAATCGATACTATGCAGAAGCAATGGACAAATTTAGCAAAGCCTTTCGATGCAACAAGTCCGACTACATTTCCCTTTATTATATGCTGTTTATGCTTTACGCACAGCAAAAAAACGAACAGGCATATAGCTATGAGGATATGCTGAGCAAGATTATAAAAAAACTGAATCCCGAAAGCGGCCTCAAGTACCAGACACTGGCAGTAGAAGAGATGAATCAATCCTATTCTTTTTCAGGGGAAGAAAAAAAATCGCACCAGGAAATCGCGTTACACGACTATAGCCAGGCTCTTCGCTATGATCCAGAACTTCCTTGTTCTCACAATGGACTTGGTATGATCTATTGCGGACGGAAAGAATATAAACTTGCCCAAAAACATCTGGATCGTTGTATTGAGCTTGTGCCCACTTACAGGTATGCCTATGTAAACCGAGGCAGGATGTATTTACAGCAAGGAGAGGAAATCATTGCAAAAGGAGACACTCAGGCATCTATAGAAAAATTCAACCTGGCTATCAAAGACTTTAAGACAGTCTTGGATTTAGACCCTTCGGGGGATGTATACTACAAACAAGTAACCGCTGGTGATGTATACTATGATCTGGCAAAGTTATATTCCTTGCTTCAGGAAAAAGATAAGTCGCTTCAGAATCTAAAAGAGGCGATTTCGCATGGTTTTGTCCAATTCAACAAATTCAAAGAAGATCCTGCCTTCTATTTTCTCAGAAATACACAAGAATTCCATAATCTTACAGAAAAAAAATTTTAGATTGTAGCCACAGGGCTGCGCCCAAAAAGACATGTCTGTTCAAAAGTCTAACGCCAGCGCAATCCCTGCGTCTTTGGTCAATACCTATTGGCAAAAAACGCAGGGATTGCGCTGAAGGTCGTCCTTTTCGAATAGATAGTCATTTTCGGCGCAACCCTGCGGCTACAAATCATTGCAAAGGAGGCCAGTTTGAATATTAAGCTCTAAATTTTGTGTCTTCTGCGAATTTTACAAAATTTTCATAATTTTCAAGACAAGAAAGATCACTGCCAGCAGAAGGATCAAGATTACGCATGCCATTGCTGCTCCAATCGCTAGAAGCTTGGATTTGGCCTTTGTCGTAGCAAGAATGCGCTGTTCTGCCGAAGTAAAAAAAGGAGCAAGAATAGGTTTTTGCTTTTTGTATGGGTTGATATGAATAAAGCTATCGAAATTAGAAGGATCCTGGTCGTCCAGGCGGTATTCTTCTACCTTGTCGTGGCTTTTGGCTACTGAAAATAGCTCTTCCTTTACTTTCACTGTCTCTATGGCTTTAGAATAACCAAATTCTTCTGTATCCGAGGCAAGGATAGCTTCCATAGTGCCAGATGCCTTAGGATCTTTAGGCTTTCGAATGGTTTCTACGATTCCATAGCTCTCTTTGAGCTTCAGAAGTGCTTCGGGTGCATAGCCGTTTTGCAATTTTTTTATGTCTTCACTCAATTGCATTGGAGTCTGGTATCTGTCTTTAGGAGACTTTGCCATCATCATTTCTATGATAGCAGAAAACCCGACAGAAATATCCAAACGGAGTTCTATCGGAGGAATGAGTGGATCGTTGCGATGGCGGTTGAGTACAATTCCAGCGTTAGGACCATCAAAAGGGACATGCCCGACAACAGTATGATAGATCGTTGCCCCTAAAGAGTAAATATCACTTCTGTTGTCTAGCTTCAATCCATCAGCAGCTTCGGGAGAAATATAAAAGGGCGTTCCCATAACAGTGCCTGTTTTAGTCAGAGAGAGATCCTGATCCTCCCAATCGCGTGCTAGACCTAAATCACATAGTTTGGCATCCCCGAATTTAGTTAGCATGATATTGTCAGGCTTGATATCTCGGTGAATCAGATTGAACTGGTAAGCATGTTCCAGGGCATAGGACATCTGAAGCAAGATTTTTAAGGCAAGCGGTTCAGAAAAGACCCCTTTTTCCTGAAGAACGCTACGAAGATTACTACCTTCCAGAAGCTCCATAACATAAAAAAAGAAATCCCTCTCAGCTTCATAACCGACTTCATAGCCTTTAACAATGTGTCTATGGTTTAATTTTTCGATGCATAAGCGTGCTTCTTGCAAAAAACGTTTGGCTGTAGCTTTGTTTTTGCCTAAATGGGGATAGAGAATCTTTATGGCTACAGAGCGATCATTGTTGTTCAGATCGATTGCACTATAGACTTCACCCATAGCACCTTCACCTAATTTCTTGATGATACGGTACCCAGGCAAAAGATCTTCGTCTCCGCCTTTATATTCCTTGACAAGATCGCCGATTTGTTTTTCTGTCAAAAAATTTTTTTCCACAATTACCTTGTCTAAGGTTTTGACAATGCCCCATTTTTTTAGACCATGCTGTGCTTCCAGGCATGCCTTATAGTTTTGTAAGCTTAAAGCTTTTTTTTTGACTAAAAACTTAGCAAACTCTTTTTCTGCTTCAGGATTCATGGATATCTTCCGTTAAGAAAAATGCACTAATTGGGATTTTCTGTATTTGGGATCTCGCTATTTTTTTCAGTATTTTCCGTAGGAATTTCTTTGTTGCAAGCATCACAAGCTTCCTGCTGGATATCACTTCTGGCTTCTGTGATTTTTACGTTCTCTAATTTTTCGATGCGATCAGCAAGACGGCTCACAAGCTCAGAAAGATTTTCGATTTCTTTTTTTGTAGGAACATTCACTTTCTTTAAGACTACATCAACAATGTTTTCCAACTGTTCTTCTATTTTTCTTAGATAAGAAAGCCTATGGCTTTCTAGTTCATGATGGAATTGTTTTTTTTCTTCGCTTGTGATCTTTTCGGAGGACAAAAGTTTTTTTACTTTATTCTCGATTTCTTCCTCTACAGAATAGGCTGTTTCACCAATTGCCTGCCCGATTTTTCTAGCGCAATCATACATAGAGCCGCCTCCTTTTTTGATGAGATCAATAAAAAGAGAGGGCGAATATTCTTTAGATTTATTTCGAGTGCGCTCTGCTATCAACTGAGATAAGACAGATGCTGTAATATCTTCGCCAGAGTCGTTCTCTACTATCTGTATCTTTTCATCTTTTTCTATGAGAGTGGCAATCGCCTCTAAGGTAACATAGCTTTTGCCTATAGTATCGTATAGTTTTCTGTTGGAATATCTTTTTATCAAACGCACGGGAATACTCCTTAAACATAAATCAAATTGTTGTTTTTTTCCTTTGATTTTTTGCATCACTGGATAGAACGATATCGATATCTTCTATGTCAAAAGGCTTTCGTAAATAACCATTCGCACATCCGACATATTTCATCAATGTGGCATCTTCTGCTCTTCCTGTAATCAAAATGATTTTTGTCTCTGGCTCTAATCTTTTGATTTCATCAAAAACCACAAAACCATCTTTTTCGCCTGGCATTCGGATGTCCAGAAAAATATAATCAAAAACCTGCTTTTTACAAAGCTCAACGGCATCAGAACCATTAGATACATCCCGAACGTCTATTTCTCTTTCTTTTAGAATATGGACAAGCATTTCCCTTATGGAATCTGTATCTTCCACGACCAAAATTCTTTTTCCTGTATATTTTTTAGTGGCAGAAGGTTGTGTTTCTTTGGAATATTCCTTCAATTGCATATTTTTGGGAAGTTCCTGGGTTACAGGGAGTACTACCGTAAAACAGCTTCCTTCTCCCCATTTGCTTGTCACGGTGATTTCTCCATCGTGTTGCTTGACGATATTATAGCAAAGAGAAAGCCCAATTCCTGTCCCTGGCAAAGTACCTCCACCAAAGCTTCCTTTGGTCGTATAGAATGGTTCAAAAATTTTAGATAGATTCGCTTCTTTGATGCCTGTTCCATTATCCTGGATAGAAACCCGAATGTATTGCTGATCCTCTGTTAAAGCAGTCTTTATTTTTATGATACCATTTTTTTCAATAGCATGTCTGGCATTGATGATAATATTCATAAAAACCTGTTGTATTTTAGCAGAAGCCATCATAGTTTTAGGAATATCGCCATATTCTTTGATAAGCTCAATCCCTTCGTTTTCCAAAGCAGTAGAGATTAAGTTGAGTACAGAATCCAGAATTCTATGAACATCTGCAATCTCAGCAGTATCTCCTTTCTGCTTGGAGAAAGAAAGCAGACCTTCTGTGATTTCGCAAGCTCGTTTGGATTGCTCGATCACAATGCCTACTAGCTTTTCTCTATATTTCTCATTGCGAGCCGCAATTTGGGCAAATCCATACATACTGGCAATAATATTATTGAATTCATGAGAAACACCAGATGCAAGCAAGCCTACTGCTGCCATTTTTTCTGTTTGGATTAATTTCCCCTGGACGGCTTCTAATTGTTCTGTTCTTTCTACTACCCTTTTCTCTAGTTCTTGATTCCATTGTGCAATTTCCTGCTCTTTCTGTTTGAGTTCTTCGTAAAATAGAGCATTAGAAAGGGCTATGGCTGTATACCTTGCCAAAATTTTAAGCAGCTCTTGGTCTTCTATGCTATAAGGATCAGAGTTGGGCTTATTGAGTATGCAAAGAACTCCCATTGTCTTTTGGCTGGCAAGATTGTTTATAGCGATTGGCACAGCAACAAGAGATATTTTGTTGTTCATCCATGCTTCTAAATCCACTGGAATCTGCTCTTGGCGGGAAATAAGCAAAAGAGTATTTTTTTCTGCCACTTCTATTATGCTTTGAGGCACAGGAAGGTTTTGCATCTCATTTTCCGTACCTGTGGAAGCAACAAGCCTGAGTTTATTGTTCTCTTTCAGGAACAGATATGTTTTGCTGGTTTGAAATATAAGTGCTGCATATCTTGCTGTATCCTGGACGATTAAATCCGACCTTAGATAAGAAGAAATGCATTGAGTAGCTTCGGACAAAGAAAGTAAATTTTGGTTGAAATGCTGCCTTGCCTTATAGAATCGAGCATTCTCGATCACGATAGCCGCCTGCATGGCAACCTGTGTCAAAAGCTCCAGATCATTTTTAGAAAATTTTCCCCTTTTTTTGGAATCTACCTGGATAACACCAAGAACTTCCCCCTTGCGAATCAAAGGTATACACATCGCTGACATGATATTATGGCTGATAACGCTTTCTTGTGCTTTGAATCGTGCATCATCCATAATGTTTTCGCAGAGCAAAGATTCTTTTGTGGAGCATACTTCTTGCAAAATCGTAGCACTGATTCTCGGATTGATGAGTTCCCCTCTTGTACTCAAGGCTGCTGCTGGTACAAATTTACCTTTAGCATTGTCAAAAAGCAATATTATGGCTCTGTCAGCAGACAATTCCTCCAGGATGATCTCCAAAAGGCTCTTGAGCAATTGGTCTAAATCCAGTATACCGCTTATAATATTGGAAATTTTATAAAGTGTGACAAGCCTTTTTTGAGAGCGTTCCTCTCCCTTGAAACTGTCTAATACATGCTTGACTGTTTCGTAATATTTTACCCTGGATTCAATTCTCGATTTTACATTTTCATCTATCGCTTCTTGCTTTTTTTCTTCGGCTTCAGCTTCCTCTTCGAACATCAATTCATAATCCCCGATTTTGATGAAATCAGCATGACTGAGAAAGGCTTTGGAAAGATTTTCTGAATTGACCCAGATTTCTGCTTTAGGATCAAGAGCGATGAGCTGTACTTGCTTGCCAATAATAGAAATTTTTAGATGTTGGGGTAGTATAGAATCACAAGGGAGGCATATAGAGTTGGACGAGCTAGAACCCAGGGTATCTCCATCGTGAATTTGCAATTTTTGGTTCACAATATTGCTATCTGGGCCCGCAATGACTACGAATTGTAGCACAACTTTATCCTTTTTTGGAGAGGCAGCAGGAGTATAAAAATTTCCCGCTGCCTGGACAATAAACGATTGTTATTTGGGTTCAGAAGATGTTGTTGACATCTTTTCTACTTTAGCCTCTAAAGCATCAATAGAAGATTGAAGTTTTTTAGAATTTTCTACATGCTCTGCATATTGTTGTTGCAAGGTTTGCAGTGTGCCTTGTAAAAATTCTAATTTTAATTCCAGAGCTTTTGTGGAATCGTTTTGTTTCAAGGCTTCGATTTGCTTCTGGATTTCATTGGCTTTATCCTGGAAATTGACCTGTACTTTTTCCAGATTTTCGCCTAATGTTTTTATTGCATTTTCAGAAGAGTTTTGTTGTTTCAATGCTTCGATAGCATTATTTACAGAAGCAGATTTTTCGTCTATTTTTTTGCTGACTTCCTGATAGTTCATATCCTGAAGAGTTTTAAAATGATCAAAATCTTGCTTTTGGGCTGCGATATTTTTTTCGATTTGGTTCAGGTTTTGATTTACAGCTTCTAAAGTAGCAAATTTTTTGATTTCTTCTTTGCTTCCTTCCTGCTGTTTTTGTAAAACCAGAATTTTATTTTCTATCCCTTGAAGCAGGGAAGAAGAATCCAGGGAAGCGATTTTTTTCTCTAAAGAAGCTGTTTTATCCTGGATAAATTTAATATCGGTCTTACTTTCAGACTGAGCAATCGAGTTTTGCAATTCGGTTACTTTTTTCTCCAGCCCACGCATATAGTCTATCTGGAATAAGAAGACTATCAATGCCCCTAATGCCAGAAGAACCGCACCAATTGTCAGCCCAATAAAAAATTCTCCATAAGAAGAATTGTCTTTTGGCCTGGATTCCGAAACTTTAGGTTTCTCTTTGGGCTCTTCTTTGCAGCAGCAGGCAACTTCTTCTTTTTCTTCCTGCTTTTCTTCTTGTTTTTCCTGGCAGCAAGTCTCTTCTTGCTCTTCTTTTTCGACAACTTGAGCCTGATTTTCAACTACAGTTTCCTGAGTCTCTTCAGGTTTTTCTTGTTCTTCAAGTTCTTTTTCCTTTTCAATCATTTCTTGTTGCACTTTTTGCTTTTCGAGTCTTTTTTCAGCACGTTTTTCTTGTCTTCTTTTGTTTTTTCTATTTTGCACCAAAGAACTCCTTACTGAAATAAAATAGTGAAAAAAATACTAAATATTTTATAAAATTGTTTAGTATTTTACAGATAAATAAAAATAAATCAATAGTCAAAAAGAAAATCCTATAATTCTATAGCTCAGAGCTATTTTGTTCTTTATCTCTCTGATATTCATCAAGCAGTCTGGCACCTTCCATAAGCAGGTATTCGATAGGCTGGTTGATAGAAGACTGGGGAGCAATCGCCTGTTTATCAAAGGTAAATCTTCCCTTTTCCTGATAAAGAACATGATAGAAAAGGTCTTCTCCCTGGTATTCCGAGGATTCACAATGAAGGACAATGCCTTCTTTTAAATAAATTTTGATCACATCGTCTTGAAGAATGATGTTCAGACATCCCTCTTTTTTTTCCATACTCAGCATTTGGAGAATTTGCCAGATACTGATGTAAGAAAGATTACCACTAAAGATCGTATCGCTTTGCTCAGGAGATAATTCTTCTATTTCTTCTACTTCTGGCTCGATTTCCTGAGTGAATTCTTCCTGCTCTTGTGCTGCTACCTTCTCTAAATAGGGAATATTCTGTTCTTCCATACTTTGCCATTTTTGAACCACACATTCGACTTTATTTGCAATGGGATTTTTTCTGCAATATTGAAAGATTTCTTTAAGAGAGCAAACGTTCTGTCCTGGTTTTAAAAACATAGTTGTGCTGTCTAAAATTTGTAAAATAGAAACAGCCATTTGAGACTTTTGCTCTTTATCTACTTTATCTTTAATGCATCGAAGAAAAATAGAGAGAAGGCGAAAGAGAAAATAAAAAAGCTTACAAGGAGGCGTTATCCATTCTTTGTTCTCCTGAAGCTTGTCTGCAATATCACTCCAAGCGGCAGGAGTAGAATTGAATAAAACTGCTACATAGATTCTGTCTTGCAGCAATTCCAGAAAAGTAAGATAGGCTTCCTCTCCTTGCAAATGATTTTGTATAGATTCCTTACGCAAAATTTGCAGTGATTTGTTAAAAGCATGAGATAAATCCAGATTAGGAGAGATTTCATGTAATTCCAGGAGAATTCTTTCCAATGTATTCTGAATCAGGCTTAAAATCACAAGAACAGGCTGCCTGCATTCACAGGCTATCCTGCCCACAGCAGGGTTGACGGCTGTAGGATTTTTTAAAGGTGGAGGAAGATTAGGTCTTTTCGCTTCCGCCACAGGCAATTCCATAGGCGTTAGTGGCTGAGGCGCGATTTTTTTTTCTTGTATTTCTTCTGGTTCAGTCCACGGAGATTGGGTTGTTCCCGCTTCGTAAGCTGAAGAACTTTGTGGCTTTTTAGGTGCAGATTCTGATTGATTGTCTTTCAGTAATTGGAAATATTTTAACCTCAACTGTTGCAAACCGTCCGTGGGGATTTGCATTTGTTTCTTTTTTTCCAGAGAAGAGTCTACCAATTTTTTATTTTCCATAAGCTATTTCCTGCCAGTTTTGCAAATGGTCTTTACAATCGCTGTAAAATTTACCTTATTATTTGCTATTTTACAAGAGAGTTTCTCTGTATCCAAATAACTTTTTTTATTTTATACAAAATTTTTGGAAAGAAAAGTTTCTTTATGGCATACGAAGAAAAATATTGTATACTAGGGGCATCGTTGTTCCAATTATATTACATGACTTTCGGAATGTTTTTTTGGAAATAGCCGATAGTCATGCATTAACAAAATCATAATTAATCCAGGAGGGAAATATGCCTATTCAAAATTATGGAGTACTCAAAGGACAGGCAATCAGGAATAAACCCGGACAGGGAGAAAATCCTCATTACCAGATCCAGGTCATCAGCGATGATACTATGCATCGCATTGCTGTCAATGTACAATCCAAGGCGTATCCATCAGAACTGTTATACTATGTAGAAGATCAATATCAGCATGATATTCTACCAGGTTTAGAGGCACTGGACTTTGGCTTTCATCCTCTCAAAGGAAGAAAAGATTTGTCCCTGGATTATATCAGAGGCAATTTTTTCAATGTAGAAAAAATGAAGCCTTTGCCTTACAATGTTCCTGGGCCAGATAATGATTTAAACGAGCTGATCCATAAATATGTGACAAAGTCTATAGATGTTGAAGATGCTGTTGTTTATGCCTTTGGAGAAAAGTGGGGGCCTGAGTCAAAAATAGATCGTTATTTTGGCTTTAAACCAGGCAATGGAATCCATGATATTCACATGAATCAAGGCAATGCCGAACCATGGGTAAAAGACAACGGTGTATGGCAGGATGGAGGATTGCTGTTACAGTTTCCCAAACAAAAACGATGGATAGCCATTTTTCTTGCGTTCCAATCTCAGACTTTTCATACAGATGATAGAACAGGGAATCGTATCGATAATGCTATATCAGCAGAGCTTGAAGGGGCTGTAAAAATTATTTGTGCTCTACTACATTCAGGCTCTGTTCGTAACCAAAGCATTTCTTTGCTCAACCGTGGAGAAAAAAAAATATCCTTAGACGGATGGGCATTTGCCGACCGCCAAAAAAGAAGACAATACTTGCAAAATTATAGCATCGAGCCAGGCTCTTTCCTGAGTATACCAGTGGAAAAGGATATTCAGCTTCCTAGAGAAGGAGGCATCATCACACTTCTGGACAATAATGGAATCAAAATAGATGGTGTTTCTTATACTCAAAAAGATTGCCAGAGAGAAGGCTGGATTACAAAATTTTAGATTTTTACGAAAGGAAACAGAAAAATGACAATGTTATCTTTGGATCTGGAACTTGCCCTAGAGCATACCAGGAGCTATCCTGGCATACAGATAACACCCGTTATTTCTAAAAAAGCACGTTCTTCTAAAGAGCACAGGCTCCTATGGGAAGGTGTGGAAAGCCAATCTGTCAAAATACAGGAAAAATCTTCTTCCTCTGTGCCTGAAGTAGAACTGATCAATACCACAGAAGAGACTTTTATTGGCTATAAAGGCAGCATTATTCGTGGTGGTGGACAGAATCGTCAATTGCTGCATAGCTTTGTTGTTCCTAAAAAAGCCAGCATAAAAATCCCTGTTCAATGCATACAGCATGGCAGATGGAATCCCAATCAACAAAAAAATTTCAGCTCGAAGTCAGGGGACGTTACCTCTTCTTCTCTAAGATTTTCTAAAAAAAGCCAGATAGAAACATGGAACAACATTACAGAAACGGCAACGCATAGCGGAACGACTTCTTTCACAGAAGACTACACGGTAATGCACGATTTTATGTTTGGGAATCAACAGGAATCCCAGACAGCAGTCTCCTCCATGACGGTAAGCGGCGTACATTTCGAAAAGAAAAGAGAAGAATCCAGAGAAAAGGCACAGCAAATTTTAAAGGAAACAGAACCCATAGAAGGTCAGGTTGGCGTATACATTCATCTTGTATCCCCTGAAGATTGGAAAAAAGGCAATATAAAACGAAAAGAGTTCATGGAAGTTTTCTCTTCTCCCAGCCTATATCAAAAGGTTCATAAGGATGTACTCACTTCTTTCGTTGCCGATGCAGCCATTCTTCCAAAAGAAGAAAAGTTCGAGATACCTCCTGTAGAAAAAGACCAGTTCCAAAAATTTTTAGAAAAAATACAAAATTCTGCCTGGAAAGAGAAAGAAAAAATCGGAGTGGAAAAAAGGCAGGAAATTGCTTCTTCTGAAATTTTTGGAGAAAGCATTTCCGATGGAGAAGAAATAGTGCATCTCATGTGTTCTGTATAAACCAGGGGCTTAGGCCCCTTTTCAAATTAGCTAGAGATTTCTATGAACCCTTTGTTTGATGAAAAAAGTCTGGGGGAATTTTTTCAGAATATTTTGCTGCAAAATACCCTATACCGTACTTTTTTATTTATTGGGCCTTTAGAATTTATCGAGAATATCGTCACGAAAC
This sequence comes from uncultured bacterium, assembly GCA_938003875.1. Classification (GTDB taxonomy): domain Bacteria; phylum Planctomycetota; class Uabimicrobiia; order Uabimicrobiales; family JABWCH01; genus JABWCH01. Next base: position 3,429 of record CALKWO010000070.1, on the reverse strand, counting down.
AAATCGTCTCTATCTTACTTTGCAACAGCGAACATCCTCCCTGTTTGAGATGTTCTTCCTGTACCAAAGTTCTCAATGGAATGCATCCTGATTTTATAAAATATCTTACTCCAGAGCAAAAAAGCATTTCCATCGAGGAAATACGAGAGGTGATTTCCGAGGCAGCATTAAAACCCTGGGAAGCAAAGTATAAAATTTTCCTACTTCCTAAAATAGATCTCATGCTGGAACCTGCTGCCAATGCTTTGCTGAAAATTCTGGAAGAACCCCCAGATCATTGCATTTTCTTGCTTACGGCAGAAAATGAAGCAGCGATTCTCGGTACAATCCGTTCACGCTGCCAGACATTCTCTGTCGGCCCCCATTATCAAAATATTGCAGAAAAGATCAGACAAGAGTGCAATTTGAGCCAGGAAGAGGCACAAACCGTTGTGACACTGAGCAATGGAACATGGGAGGATGCTCTGGAAATTGCCAAAAACAGATGGAAAGATCGCTCAATCCTATGGGAAAGCATGCTGCAAAAAAATGACCCTATCCAGTTGGGGGAAAAAATGGTGGATATATGCGGAGGAGACGATGAGGCTGGAAGGCAGAATACAAAAGACTGGATAGTATATCTTGCCTCTTTTTGGCATGATGTTTTACTGTGTATCTATAGCCAGGGTAAAGGAGTAGAGCCTTTTTTAAACAACAAGGATTTTAGCCGACAAATCCATGCCTTGTCTCTGGTATGCAGAGAAACAAAAATCCACCGTCTTTTAGAATTTTTGTTGTTTCAAAGCAAAACCATGATGGCTTTTAATGTCAGTTTATCTTTATTTTGGGAAAATATTTTTTTAGAAATACATAGTCTTTGGAAAGAAAAAATTTCCATTTGAAAATGGGATTACAATGATAGTTCAAAACCACGATGGTATTTATCTATACCAATTCCCTCTACTTTCTGCTCAAAAACAGATCATTCATGCTATAACGTCAAGAATAGCAGAAAAGGAAGGGAATATATTTAGTATGTCTCTAAAAGATCCTTATGGTGTATCCAATCGAGAAAAAGTATGCAAGATTCTCTCTCTTCCTTTGGAAAATATGGTTGTATCGAGACAGGTTCATGGAAAGCATGTTGCTGTAGTCTCCATAAAAGACAGAGGAAGGGGAGCCTTGACCTATGATACCGCTTTACCAGCAAGCGATGCTATGATTACAAATGCAATCGAAACGCCTATTATGTCCCTTTCTGGGGACTGCCCAATTGTCGGTTTTTTTGATCCTGTCAAAAAAGCTATTGGTCTTGCCCATGCTGGCTGGAGAGGCACAGTACTGGAAATCGCTTCCCATACTGTTCATGTCATGCAAAAAGAATTCGGCTGCCGCCCGCAGGATATACTCGCAGGGATCGCACCCTCTATCGGGCCATGCTGCTATCAGGTTAGAGAAGAAGTCCTGGATAAAGTAAAAACACTGTCATGGGGAAAAAAAACGATCCAGATAAGAGACAATGCTTATTATCTGGATTTATGGCAGGCCAATACAGAGCAACTCCTGTGCGCTGGTTTGAAGGCAGAGAATATAGAATCCTCCCAGATATGCACTGCCTGTCATCCAGATCGTTTTTTTTCCTATCGTATGGAAGGAGTGAATTCAGGGCGTTGCGCTTTTATCCTAAGTCTTGTGATGCCAGGTGAAAAATGAAGGAAACAAATTTGCTTTCTCTCAGAGAACAGATAGATGCCATAAATCTGGAAATCTTGAATCTCCTAAACCAAAGATTTAATATTCTTGAAAAAGTTAAAAAAATTAAAGAAAAAGAAAATCTCCCTTTGCATGATCCTGAAAGAGAAAGGGAAATGATAGATCACCTTATACATATAAACCAAGGCCCAATGCCATCAGAAGCTCTATGCAGTATTTTCAAACAAATTTTGCATCAATCCGTGGTGTACATGCAAAATAAATAACTTATCTTAAATAACTTGTGGTAGAGGATTACGATAAGATTACAGCTTACGCACGGGAAAGATTGCCCGAAGCAGGCTAAATAAGGGGAGGGGTAAAAATCATGCTAGAAATTGTGATGATTGTTTCTATCATTTTATCTGTCCTTTACTTAGGGACATGGATGGCCGAGCAAGGAAATGAAGACAATGCCCATTCTCTATGGATAAACTCAGGACGTTCTGAATGCTATCAAGAATATGAAAAAATCAAAAATAGTCGCCGTATTTCGGGATATATAGGGCTGAGTTTATCTATGATTGCAATTGTGTGCTATTTCATAAAATATTTCTTAGGATACTGAGCAAAGGCGTATTTCAAGGTTGATGGATAGCAAAAAGAGAACCAAGGATACCTTTTGGCACTATACAACATCGCCACATCAAAAGACTTTTGTCTCATCAGCTAATATACTGCGAACGGCCATAAACTGAATTAGCCTCCGAAGGAGGCAATTTTTCCCGTGCGTAAGCTGTAATCTTAATCCTTATCTTAATCTTGATCGTAATCGTTATCTTAATCTTAATCATTCTCTTTATCCCTATCCTCAAGATTAAGATTAAGATTACGACAAAACTATAATTTCCTATACAGCGAGGTAGAGATGATTTTGGATGGCAAGAAAGAGCAGATAGAAGCTGCTTTGCAGAGATTCGGCCAAAAGAGCAAAGGAAAAGAAGCGTCCCTTTTTTACTTCACAGGGCATGGGCAACAGTGGGGAGGTAAGAACTATCTGTATCCTGTGGATGTGGTAATCCAACCCCAGGATAAAATACACCAGACAGCCATAGAGATAGGAGATGTCCTCAGCCAGATGTCCTTGAGCAGGATAAAAATATTGATCCTGGATGCTTGCAGAACCAGGATAGCAGGACAAAGCTGTTGGAATGGGAAACCAGAGTAGGCACCGAGTGCAAACAAAGTGCCTTCCGCAAATACGAAAAATTTGCAGGAGATAGTTTTGAAAAAAAGCTATGGGAAGACTGCCGAGTTCAACTGGACAAAGCCGTACAATACGGAGATAGTGATACAATAAAATACTTGAGACAGACCATCCAGCCTTATCTCGAAGAAATAGGGGCGAAGAAATGCAGGATTGGTATTTTAGGCACAAGCGTAGTTTTGCCAGGAAATAAAGAAAAGTATAGCGTTATTTGAAAAAATACACGCGACTACTCTCTTGCCTTCCAAATAGAAATAAGAGTAACACCAGGAATTGCAGTAGAAACCCCTCCTGAAAAGCTGGCGGTAGCTACTGGAAAATTTTACTCACATGGGAAGAAAGAGGAGAGTTAAAGCCAGGAGAAAGAAGAAAAAAAGATTTAGAAATCAGCATCCAGGAGCCAGGAAAATATCAGATATTGGCAGTAATCACTGTTGGCACAGAAAAAAAATCCAATAGCTTTGTTTTGGAATGCACTGAATATGGGATAC